>SEDW01001055.1 GCA_004193325.1 Pseudomonadota bacterium
CTCGAACATGAAGGTCTCTGGTATAAGTACAACCGCATTGCCGGATACTGGTTGCTTGGTCTGAGTCTTCTTACTGTTGGCGCTCTCGCATTTGCGGCATTTTGGAACTTTGAAGACCCCGATACTTCGGACTACACGGCCCACTCGAGTGTCATCGCTTTCACGATCGCTCTCGTCATCAATACATTTGTGTTAATGGTTCTTGCCGAACGTGAAGGAAAAAAACTGAGACCGGCAGAATCTTTGCCGGAGACAGCTATCGGCGGAGAAGAACAAGGCCCCGCGTGAGCGAGGCCTCGATTGATTGTTTAACGCGAACTCCAGAGCGTTTTTGAATCGGTGAGGCGCTTGACCAGCAAAACCGCTTCGTCACTGATTTCCAGATAAGCAGGGCCGCTCGTATAGGTGTTGCTCGACCAGGGAACCTGATTGTCTTTGGTGTAGATGACAAGGTTACCATCGTCCTGCATATCGACTTTCACTCCCCCTCTTTGATGAGAACCGGCATCCCAGATCCGTTCGTGGTTACTGTTGCGATAGACCACGAGGTTTCCTTCCTCTTCCATAATCAGATTGTAGGCTTTATTCGCCGAACACAGACTCTGTCCGCGCTGAAGGCTTGACCCTGGGCTGAGGTAGGGGAGGCAGCCTTTCTCATGATGGCCGTCCGTGTCGCGAGAGTTCCAGACGACTTCATTATCTTCATTGAGAATCTGCAGGCGCCCATCATTTTGGAGAAGAACCCGGCTGCCACTGGCGGAAGCGGTCTTCGATTCCCAGAGGATGTTGCCGTTGTCTCGATAAACGACCAGATTCCCGTTGTCTTCCATCTTCGCTCGATACCCACCCTGATCAAAGGTTCGGCTCGCCCAGGTTGCGCCGATTGTTTTGTGGTAGAGAACTAGATTGCCATCTTTTTGCATATCGAGTCGGAAATCTCCGTTCGTCGAACAAAGGCCTTCGCCGCCTTTCAGTTCTTCGCCTTTCTCAAGGATGGAATTACAGCCCTTGCCGTCACTCGCGAGGTAGGGTTCCCAGGCCTTGTCAAAGAAATCCTGGTGGATCAGGTTAAAGCGGGTCGAGCCACCATCGAAGGAGACGATGTCTTTGTCGACTTTTTTCCAACCGAAGTGACAAGGGTAGGGAAAGATCCAGGCCTTGCACCAGCTAAAGCCCCAGTATTCGGCGAAGACGTAGAGGCGTCCACCAAGCCAGGCAAGGTCGAGCGATGTATCGAAGTTTGCATTGGCTTTGAGGCCCATCGTTGTGCGCTTGGCGCCGTTTGCTGTGCGGACAGTGTGTTCGTAGTTGCCGGCTTTGGCCGAGAGCGTGACGGGCAAGGCAACCTCGACGATACGCATCTCGCCGCCGACTCCAACCTTGGCGATCACGATACCGATCGAGACCT
>SEDW01001056.1 GCA_004193325.1 Pseudomonadota bacterium
CCTTAATCCAAAACAAGGCAGCACCGCTTTGAATGGCCTGAATCTTCATGATAGTCGACAGGGTGATTTGCTCGAGTATCTCAAGAGCTTTGATCAGGTGTCCAAAGGCAATCTGGCCTCAATCAAATCCCTTGAAAATAAAGCCGCACGCATCGGTAAAAAGGCTTCGGTTGCGGCAGCTCTCATCAAAGCCCGCACACTTTCAAAGACGGATAGTTCGTATCGGTCTGAACTTCTCTACGCCTCTCGCCTCTGTCAGGACTTGAACGCCCCCGAGCGTGATAAGATCTTCCGCTTTAGTATGGGGGTCTGGACCAAGGCTCAAGACTTCAAGAATCAATGGGAGCCCGTACCCTTTCAAGTCAGCTGTTTTGAATCCAGCCCTGGATTTGCTTCGCTGCTCGAGAACCTCGCAATCTTTGCCAGAGGGGAAGGACGCCTTGAGAAAGCTGCAGCTTATTATGCCGACGCGGTTCTAAAGACCAAAGAGGAGACCCAGAAAGCCGATCTAAGCTCTAAGTTGGCTGACACTCATCGGCAGGCTTACGCCCGCGACGGTAAACGCGAAATCTACCAGTCTTATCTTGTCCAGGCTGAGAGCCAGTTCCATAGTCTCCCTCAAGGCGTGCGCTTTCTCCAGATGCATGACGATCTGATTCGCTGGGAGATCGCGAAGAAAATGAAACTGGATCCAAAACCCGAGGATCTGCGTGACGTTCGCAATATTTATGATCGTTACATCACAGCCGCCGCGTTCAGTCCGTCAGCCCGTAGGGTCCGCGCTGAGTGGGTAGAGCTCTTGATTAAACACAAAGCAATGGATGAAGCCGTCGACAGCCTCCTGAGCCTCGCCAAAGGTAGCTCAGGGATCGTTCGCGAGAAGTACCTCCGCCAAGCCCTCAGCTACCAGACTATGGCCCTCTCAATTGATTTGGAAAAGCCCTGGTCATTTCCTGAGACGAAGGATCAGAGGCAACTTGTACGCCTAGCCGATATCATGGACCTACTGGCTCCCTTCAATAAGGGTCAGCTGCGATTAGCAATTTCACGAGGCCGGGTATCCGAAAGACTTGGACTATCCGATGATGCACGCAGACGCTTTGTGACGATTCTCCCGACGGCACCTGATGCCAAAGACCGCAACGAGCTCTTCACGAGTCTTCTCTTATCGGCTATACAGCTTCGTGATTATGCCGAGATTGAAAAGCTGATCGACCTATCTAAGAAGCAAGGCTACCAGCTCACTCAAGCTCTGCCTGAGAATAAGAAACTAGCTGATCTCTATATTGAGACCATCGTGTATCAGGTGCATGATAACTTTGCCCACAATCGCTGGGCGATGTCTCGTATGAAAAGCGACAAGGTCCTTACCCTTGTTCCAGACAATTCCCTTCGATTGGAAATGCT
>SEDW01001057.1 GCA_004193325.1 Pseudomonadota bacterium
ATATTTGGAAACCCACTGCCAAAGGGGTGTGACATGAACAAGGAATTGATGGCTACCCTGCAGCGATGGGAATGCCGGGATTCAACCTACCAGGCGGCAGAACCCGCGCTGGTCTTCGCTCGCGCGAAGGGTTCGCGCATCTGGGATGCCGATGGCAAAGAATACATCGATCTTTGCGCAGGCTTTGGCGTCACAGCTCTTGGCCATAACAATGCAGTGCAGCGCGCGGTCTTTGAAAAAAGTTTTACCGATGAGTCGCTCATCATCCACGGCATGGGCGACGTCTACCCATCGGTTGATAAAATCCGTCTCCTCGAATTCCTTGGCCAACAACTGCCGGATTATCTCAGCCGAGGCGCCCTCGCCTTGAGTGGCGGCCAGGCCGTTGAAATCGCCGTGAAAACAGCTCAAGTCGCGACCAAAAAATCGGGCTTTATCGCGTTTCAGGACAGCTACCATGGCCTCGATCTTGGTATCCTTCCCCTGACCTCACGCAGCGATTTTAAAAATCCTTTTCTCGAATGGATGCCGACGCATCTCGTCGAAGAAATTCCTTATGCCTGTGATATGGCTCTCATCGAAGCGGCAATCGATCTGCAGGCGAAAGCCGGACACGGCACAGCCGCTGTTATCGTAGAAGCCGTTCAAGGCCGCGCTGGTATTCGTGTTCCTCCCAAGGGCTGGCTCGAAGATCTGTCGAAGCTCTGCCTCTCGCGTGGCGTTCTTCTCATCTTTGATGAAGTCTTCACAGGTCTTGGCCGCATCGGAAGTCTCAGCACATCCTTTGATGTCGAATGTGATTTGATTTGTCTTGGCAAAGCCTTGGGTGGCGGTCTTCCTCTATCGGCCTGCTTTGGCCGCGCCGAAGTCATGGACGCCTGGCCTCAGAACCAAGGCGAGGCCTTGCATACAGGGACTTTCTTCGGTCATCCTCTGAGCTGTAGACTTGGACTTGCAACGCTCGAGCATATCGTCGAGGCAAAGCTGATTGAACGCTCTGTGAGCTTCGGTGCGCGCATGGTGTCTGATCTTCGAGAGCAACTCGCTGGCTGCCGTCGTCTTGTCGATGTTCGTGGCCAAGGGATGATGATTGGCATTGAGCTCAACGAAAAAGGTCTTGGTGCAGTCCTGATGGATGTCCTCCGGCCCATGGGCATCATAGCTTTGGCGAGTGGGACCTTTGGCGAAGGGATTTCTCTGACACCGGCTCTCACGCTTTCCGAAGAGGACTGGGCGGAAGCTTTGCCGATCCTCGTGAAAGCCATTCATTCTCTCTGAAGAATTTTCTAAAAAAAGAAAAGCCCTGGACGCCGATGCATCCAGGGCTTTTCCTTTGAGAAGATTTACGCTTCCAAAGCCTTTAAATTGCGGCTGATCGCGCCCACTTGCTCTTCCATGTTCGCACGC
>SEDW01001058.1 GCA_004193325.1 Pseudomonadota bacterium
CCGTAGATTCTGGGAATGAGGAAATAGTTTTCGATCGCATGATAGAGAATATACGCCCCTGCTACGAGCACACCTGTGACTGGCGAGATCGTAAGGCCGAGAATGATCGCAGGACCTGCGGCAAGGAAAAAACCAAGGACAGGCAGGATATCAAAGATTCCAGCGATCGTGGCCAGCATCAACGCGGCTGGCACCTTAAGAATGGAGAGAACGATAAGTGTGTAGGTCCCGCAGATGATGCAAATGATCATCTGTCCGCCGACGTAAGCAGAGATTACTTTCGAGGTCTCAGTCGCTGTTGCTCGCAATTTGTTCCGAGGAACTTCGGAGAAGAACGCCAGAATCCAGTCTACCGCCCGAGGGCCATCCATCAGGAGGTAGATCGCGAAAATAAGAACAAGGAAGATTTCAGCAAAACCGCTGAGTGCGATTTGGCCGATTGACATGAGGGGCGTGACGATCGACGTCGCGTCGATCTTCTCGAACTCATTCAACGCGTTTGTCGTCATCGTACGGAACGGGCCCGTTTGTGGCAGTTGAGAAAGGAGCGACTCTCGGAGTGCTGGAATGTGAGTCATTAGAAGACTGCCCTGCTCGATAAGCGGGGGCAGGATGAGCGTAAAGATTAATCCGGTACAAAGGATGATGGCACTGATAATGATGAAGATTCCACTCCAATCCGGAAGGCTCGAGTTTTGAAGCTTACGAAGAACTGGGTAAAGCGTCACGGCTATCATAGTCGAGAGGAAAAGCGTCACGAGGATCGGGGCTAGTAAATAAAGCAAACAAACCAGTGCTGCAACGGCAAGCAGTTTGAACACTGTCTTCATAGGAAGATCGATCTCCACCTTCATGCGTGTCGGAGCAAGAGCAGTAAGTGAGAGAGAGTCTGTCTCAGGAGGAATACTCGGGCTGGGGCTCGCAACGCGAATCGGATCAATACTCTCGTTCATGGCTCGTCCTTTTTAGCGATCGGCTCGCATACAATGCGCACTGATGGGAGATAGCATAGGCTCTAGGAATTTTGACATGCGAAAGCTTGAATTAGCGATCGATAATAGGATAAATACCCAGCGATATCATGGGTGTAGTTATTTTTTGGGCAATGAAAAGAGACTCGCTCATCGAGGTGAATCCAGTTTCTCCTTTACCTTCACCCGCTCCATTACCTAATCTCCATTCTATGCAAAAGCCCGACCGGCGAAATTAAAAAACATTTATCTTTCACCCTGCGAAAGAAGGTCTCGTATGTCTGGCTACACGAGGAACGCTTCCGTAATTGTTAGCAGCGGCATCCAACGATTGATGGAAGGCCTAAGTGAAGCTGTCGCTTGTGTAGCGCCCGATGGCACGATTCTACATAGCAATAACGCCTTCGTGACACTGTGCGGCAATCCCGCGCTCAC
>SEDW01001059.1 GCA_004193325.1 Pseudomonadota bacterium
ATCTCTGAGGACATAGGACACCTCTTCTTCAGCTTCTAGTAATCCCAAATGGGTGCAGCTGCTCGGAGAGTTGCTAAGCTTTGGGGTTGTGGACCCGTTGATTGTACGACAAATAAAGCGAAAAATCGATTCTATTCTACTGACATGGCATTCTAGACTAGAGTCTGCACTAAGCGAGGGTGCTTGAATTGGAAGAACTTCAGTAGAGCCTTTAAAAGGCGGCGTTCTCTATAAATTCCCATTCCATGCGAATGCAAAGATTTCGATAATCTGGCGTGGTCACAATTTCTAGTTAGGCCCTGATGACAAGGTCTTGCCTATCGAACGGACCTTCGATCACAAAAGATTGACAAGCGCAGCACCTCGCCTAGTTTAGATCGAAGAGTTCCAAGATCCTTTCAAGCGAGACATTCCATGTCAAAAGCAACAAATATTGCTCTCCTTGCGTTCGGCCTTAGCCTCAGCACTATCTCGATCGCCAACGATGGTCGCGATCGCAGTCGGGGAGCTGTAGCGAATCAATTCGTTTTCTTCCCTGAACCCGTATCAAAGTCGAGTGGCTACCGCCTGCTCGATCGCGATGGTCCCGGTGGTGCTGACGGAACAGAAATGTTTCGCTGGGTTCGTCCCATTGGCTCTACCATTGTTCGCCTCGCTGCCTACGAGACCTGGAAACAGATGGGGGAGATTGAATTCCCGATGGCGATCTTTGATCTCACATCCGAGAACGGTGACACGCCCGTTCAGTTCGAGCCTGGTAAAGCACCTCGCGGTCGTCACCCAGGAGGCTCGCACGACGGCGGCCTGAATATGGATCTGGGCTACTATTTAACCTCGACCAAGGGCAAAGTATTCTCCCCCGATCTCGCGGCCTGCACAGAGCATTTTAAGACGCCTAAGGAGATATCTAAAGCGCCCGCGGAAGACGCTTCGCAATGTCTCGGGGCCGCCGATAAACTCTCCGTCCGGCACCAGAGTTTTTTCCTCCTCGAATTGGCCAAGATCAATCGCGAATATTTTGATTCGGATCTGATTGAAGAGATCGGCATCGATTGGGAAGCGCGTAAGCTCGTCAATAAACAAATCGAACAGTGGGCCAAGACCACTGCCTACGGAGCCACAACCGAGATCGCTCGACAACTCGATCAAGCTTTCACGTCTGATGTCTGGGACGGTTGGTCGACATCACATCATCATCACATTCACCTGCGTATGCGCGACATCAATATGCTTGGCCGATTCCGTCAGGCTTACAATCGCCTCATTGCCAAAGAAAAAACGAATGATCTGCAGCTGCTCAAAGAGAATAGTCCATCGTCCGCGCAGTTTCTGTGGACCAGACTTTATTCTTCGAATCTTTCAAGTTCGATCGAAGCTGAAATATTAGGAGGCGATCCAGCCAATC
>SEDW01000170.1 GCA_004193325.1 Pseudomonadota bacterium
CGGTCACTGATATGCGTAAGGAAAAGATGGACGGCAGCGTTTCGATCCTTTACGAAGCGTTGGCTCAACCTAAATTCTGGACGCGCATGGAAGCTCTCCTGGGGATTGCGGAACAGGGCATTCCTATCGATACAGACAGTATGAAGGCCGCAGTCGGGGATGCCCGCAGCGATCTCGTCAGAAACTATCTGAGGCGCTTTAAAACGAATTATACCGATGCCACAGCCCACGTCATCCGGCAGGCTCTGCGAGTGGTCGATGAGAAATCGCGCTTTCTCATTCTGAACCACCTGGCGATGCACCGTTCTGAAGTCAATGACATGTATTTGATCGCGGCTTTGAATGACAGCGATGCGAAGACAAAGGGCTACGCGCAGGAAATTCTCGCAGCGCAGCCCGTTCTGGCGAGCACCCAGCAGGCATACGAAAAGGCAATGTCCGAAGTCGCAGTCCTCGTGACCACGCCGAAGCACGGCAAAGCGGGTCAGGAAATCAAGGTTGAGAAGATTCCGGCAAACATGAACGTGGAAGAGGTTTATTTCATCAATGATGAAGAGGCCGCTCCAGTCGAGGCGCCCAAAGAAGAAGTCAAAGTCGACGACGGCTTTAATGATCTCAATCACTCCGATTCGAGCAGCAGCGAAGGCTCAGATTTTGAATCGGATGATAAAGACGACGCAAACCACAAGAACGAAGCTCCCGCTCCAGAATCCAAATAAGTTTCAAAGTAAAAAGCTGTCGAGGCAATCGACAGCTTTTTTTTCGTCATGTTTTTACTGACAGCGGATAAGGTACTTCACCTTGTAGTCGTCGTCTTCGATCAGGCCTTCAGCAGGATCGCTAGTTCCTTCTTTCCCAAGTGCTTTAACCACCCTCCCTGCGGTTTTGATGCCGGAGGCGAGAGATTCGTCAATGGGACCCTGATACACAGGCTCAGGGCGTGCGATGTAAACCGGTTCTTTGCCCTTCTTCCCGCAGTAATGTTCAGCTCCATCAGTCGCGAAGCGAGCCGCGACTTCCTTCTCACCATCCACCGCTTCAATCTCGACATTGCCACCTTCGAGCGCATAGGCCCGGTAAGGCGGAGTCGTAAGTGTTGCGCAGGAAGTCAGCGAGAGGACGGCCATTGCGAAAAGAGGCAGGTACGGATGAAATCTGGATAGGGTCATGAAAGCTCCTCGTCCGAGTTTCTGTATAAATAGCAGATGCGTAGGTAAGCAGACGATGATAAGGCTGGGAGGAAGGGGTGGAAAATCAAAAAAGGCCTGCAAGTGCAGGCCTTTAAGAAAATATTTGATCTCGTATAACTTTCGGGATCAGTTGGCCTTGGTCAGACGCATCGACTCGAGGATGAGCGAGATGTCTGCCCCTGATTTAAAGGTGAACTGAACCCCTTTGATCTGCTGACTGCTGACAGCAAAGTCTGAGAGTTCGAAACGTGCGGTCTGATAAAGGATCGGCACGTATTGGAAGAGGATTTTGGTACCGCTGCTGCTTGGCTGTGTGCCAACCACCTGGAAGTAGTTGTCATACCAGTTGTCCAGCTTCACATAGTCCTGGATGTCAACCGACCGGGTTACCGATCCATCTGCAAGAACCAGAGCCACTTCGAAGCTATCGTCGATGTTCGCAAGTGGACATTCCACGTTAAAAATCGATGTAACTGTATAACAACCTTTGCGGGTGGCGAGGGCCATATCCAAAGTCCAGTAGCCTGAGCTACTTTGTGTCGAATCAAAGGGAATATAGGCGGTCTTGCCAGCTGTGCTGCCTTCGCCTTCGATGACTGCTGCGGCGCGGATGAACGAACCTGGGTAGAGAGTTGCATTGTAGGAAGCGCTGTATTCTTCAAGGCCCTCGGTCATCAGTTTGATCTGATCGTTGACGTGAGTCTTGAGAGTTTTGACCGTGAGATCCTGGAGAACAGAATCGGCAGCCGAAATCTGTGAAGGATCAAATACCGATTTACTGTCCGCGGGTACAAGGTACTCACGGCTCGCCGAGGCAAGGGATGTGAGCTGGCTAGGCATGCGATATTGAGGATCGAAGATATGATCCCAGCCGAGAGTCTTGCCAGCGCCGAGGTGCGAATGGAAGAATGCGAGCATCAAAGCTTTTTCAAACTTGATTTGAGTTGCAGATCCGGTGAGGCCTGCACGAGCATTTGCTTCCACATCGGAGTAGTCCGAAGGCATATTGGGGGCGTTGACGTTCCACAGTGGTTTTTGCTCGCCGATACACTCGTGGGGAGCATCGGATACCTGCCACTCGGTGTTGAAGAAGTTGTGGTTCGCGCCCCAAAGAGTGAAGACCGATTTTGGATATCCATCGTCCGCATTCAATTCCATGCGTTCAAAAGGATTCACGCCAGAGAAATCGGAGACGTCGCGATCACAACCCGGAATGACAACATTCCAGGCGACGCCTCGGGCTTCGACTTTGTTTTTGCCGTTATTCGTGCCCATATCAACGGGACCGATTTCAAAAATGCCAAGGATTTTAAGACCAGGAATGCGAGCCTTCCACTTTGCGGAGGTCGTTCCCGAATTGTAAGTGTTGTAAGCGTAACGCACACCTTCGCCACCGCGCGAGTGTCCCATCAGGCCCACTTTGCTGATATCGAGTTTGCCACTGAGATCGAGGCCGTCTGATGTGAGGACCGAACTGGATCCAGTCCTCGACCATTTCGAAAGTTCTTCGATGTGGCGAAGAACGAGATTGCCGCGAGCATAGATGAGACCGGAGTCGAAGGAATCGTTGCCATTGAGGCCTGTGATGCCGCGATTCGCATTGATCGAGGCAACCGCGTAACCCCATGATGCCAATTGACGGGCGCTATCGTCGTAACCGCGGTAGCTAGGAACTTCGACATATCCAGATGGGCAACGGCCGCTGCTTGAGAAATCGATGCTGGTATCGAGGCGCGGATTGCCGCTACCCGTGGTGAAACCACAGGTCGCATGGTTACCGTGCAAAAGGACGATCAGTGGGAAGGGACCATTGCCGGCTGGCAAAAAGATTCGACCACGAAGATCAATTTTAACCCGGTTTATTGAGCTACCGTAAAGAACATCGGGATCGTTGAGAGCAGGCGAAGAGTATTCGTGCTCCGAAACGGCGAATTTACCGTTTTTTAGAAGGTCTATTTGAGACAGCGACTCGTCGACAATCTTTACATCGGAGCTGCTGTTCTTTATAGGCGACGGAGAGCAGGCTGTTGCGAAGAGCCCGAGCGACAAGAGGACTGAATTCAATTTGCCCATAAAGTACTCCGAAATTGCGAGAAAACTAGAACTTAGATCACACTGATTAATCTAAGCATGACTTAAAGTCTATTTCTATTTCGCTAAACTGGCGCCATCTTCGTCAGTCTCAGCCTGGGTTTTAACCTTTGATATTAACGTTTAATGACAAGCTGGAAAGAATCGCAATACAAAAAAAGCCGCTTGGACAAACCAAGCGGCCTAAATGAGGAAATGACAGCATAAGAGAAGAACAACTGAGCGTTTCCGGTGAAGGATTAACTCAGATTTTGATTAGTTTTGCAGACCGTTCCAGTTCACATCGTCACGATCAGGAAGGGTGTATTCGTTGAGTTCTTTTTCGATGTCACCTTTCGCATCACGAGCGTCGCGCTCTTCGGCTTCGATCTCTTTGAGAAGGCGTTCACGCTCAGCTTGTTTCGTATTGATCTCTTGAGCAGCTTTGGCTTTCTCAAGTTTGGCGTCATTAGCGATCTGAGCTTTGTATTCGCGTTCTGCACGTTCTGTCGGTGTTTCTGTACGTTTGCCTTCTGCAGTTACCTGATCATCCCATTTTTGGAATTCATCAGCGCCAGGACTTGTAAGAGTTTCCGCAGCCTTCATGTCTTCTTTGGTTTTCTCTAGTTTGTCTTCAAAGACTGGAATCTGACCGAGGCCTTCTTCTTTCACATCCGACTTGATCACGTTCAAGTCATCGATCGATTGAACCTTCGGAGCCTCTTTTTCTTCTTCGCCTTTGAGAGCTGGGCGGGAAGCTGGATCCGCAAGCGGAGCTAAAGGAGCTGGTGACGCTTGAGTTTCAAGCGCTGAGGCCGAAGCTTTTTTGCCAAGCATCATCTGAACGGAGAGATGAAAACCGCGTTCCGGAACACCGATATAGCGGCGAGTCGTTGGGATGAAAGCCGATGCCTGAAGGGAAACATCTTTATAGTTACCCGAGATACCGAATTCATAGGCTCGGCTCGCGTGCATTTCTTTACCGTGTTCTGGTGTTTTCCAAGGCAACATGCGTACTTGAGCTTCACCAAAAAGCTGAACGTAGGGTTGACCGACGCTGATACGTGTGCCGTAGAGGACTTCGTCGTTGAGACGCGAACCGCGGAAAGATTCGTCCTGACGACGAGTCATACCGAGAAAGGCACCGGCTTGAGTGTAGGCGAAGGGTGAACCAGCGACGTGAATCGCAACACCAGTCTTATCCTGGCTTGCTTGATGAAAGCTGGCTTTGTCAGCAGTGCCAGGTTCATATTGAAGGACGATCGAAGAATTCAGTTTTTCCGACTGGATGAGATGGTAACGGGCCCAGATAGCGCCACCAAGGTGTTGGCTCTTGTGTTTGACATCGCCGTAGACCGCGTTGAGACGATCCGATGTTGCCTGCTGGCTATCGTAGAGGGCAGCGCCGACTTCCATTTGATAAGGAAGACGGAGCGAGAGGTTGAATTCACGACGGATGCTGCTTGCATCTTCGAGATCAGAACCGATTGGATGAAGAACATATTTATGACCTTCGACAAAGTTGATGCCGAGGCGATAAGCGTAGGGATCATTGAGCTGAAGTTCAGGACGCGCGAGATCAGCTTCGAAAGCTTTGAATTGAGTAGGTATCACATCTGCGGCAGTTGCATAGGATGACCATAGTAGACCTAATACCAAAAGCTTTTGATTCTTCATCTCTTCACTCCCAAGCTGCTTCGTTTCTAATTCCTCAGAGACACCATGCTGCGATGTCCTGAGCTAGACATTGCAACCGATGTGCCAAGATTGCGGCGAGGAGAAAGCTGATCATAGCTTCTTATAGGGACTCTGAAATCATTGCTGCTTTTGGGTTTGCGGGGTCTGTGCGAGTCATTGGCAACTGTCAGAAGTTTTGAAAAGGCTCGACAGCTGTCAAAGAATTTGTCGACAGATTGCGAACTTGAATTGCTTAATACCTGACGTAAGAATTGATACGCTCTTCCTAACAAAGTGATTCTTCAGCTTTTAAATCCGAACAAATCAAACTGGCCATTCGCCCGATATTTGGCACTCGGGTTGCAATACATTCCGCAAGTCGACGGTCGACAAGACCTGGAAATAGAAATTCATTTCAATTTCAGTTTTGTCGCCTCGCATTTTATCTCTCATCCTATTTTTCCTATCCATTTGCTCGTTGGACCCTAAAGCTGGAGTTGCTCGTGAAGAACTTGAACCGTTTTCTCGTCATCAGTGTTGCCATGTCTTCCATGATCGCGTGCGGCACTCAGGAATCTAACAGTTCGAAGTATCGCAAGAATCTGGAACTCTCCAAACAAATCTCGCTCCTCACTAAAAAGAACGACGAACTCACCAAAGCTCTTGCCAAATCCAAAGGCAAAGTCTCTCTCAAAGATCTCGCGGCAAATAGTTCTTCCGAAGCACTCAAGGAATCGATCCTTGGTATGGAAGGCTACGAAGACATGGTTGTTACAGTCCCAGTTGCTGAACACCGTGAAAAGGTCGGCAATTCTGAAGATGCTCTGGTAGTCGTTTTGCCTGAATCGGATGACAAAGACGTTAAAGAACTCGATGCGATTGACGCTAACGGCAACGAAGTCAAAATTCCTGTCGGTAAAATACCGAGCACACCGGTTATCACTATCGGCCGCGACGAATCCCTACCCAAAGAGAAGGTCGATGCAGTTGTAGTCGTGGAAGAAGTTAAAACTCCCGTGGTTACTGAGACCCCTAAAGAAGTCGGTCTCAAACTTGAGAGTTTCCGCTTCACTGATACGCATGAGCCCTGGTTCAAAGGTTCTCCCGAAATGTACGTCATCATCAGTTACATGGATAAATCCGGTAAGGGTGTAACGAAAACAGTTGAACTTGAAGGCGCCGATAAGAAGAACACGACTTATAATATGGAACAAATCCTCCATCTCTGGGATGATAACAAATATCAGTTCGTCGATATGGCTTTCATGGAACATGACAGCAACATGGATTTCACTGGTATCTCAGAAGTTGTTCTCAGCGCTTCAGCCAAGGTTACAAGTCTTCTCTATCCCACTGCAGCTCCTGCTGTAACGATAGTGTCTGACATCCTGAGCGCAGCAATGAAAGCTATTCCTAATAAGTACTTTGTTGATAATGACGATTATGTCGATACGATCAATCTCGTTGAGAAAGATCAAAACTCAGACCGAACTGGCGTTAAGGGTGAAGTGACAGCTACTTTTGTTAGCTACGACATTCTTCTAAACAAGTGATCGTCGATAGATCTCTTAGATAGCTTTATAGTCCAATCAGCCGAAGGATTCGTCCTTCGGCTTTTCTGTAAGTATTGTTACAAATCAACGACTTTTATATATCTAACATTATTGACAAATAAAATTAATTTTGCGGAGACTTCAACTGCGTCAGATCTCTACCGATAAGAGTAGCAGGCACGTAGGAGTCAGACATGATTTACAAATTTTCCGGCAAACAGATTTATTCCCTGCT
>SEDW01000171.1 GCA_004193325.1 Pseudomonadota bacterium
CAGAGACTTATCGAAGTCGATGACGATGATTCCTTCGAGGGAGGGGTCAATCGAATTATCGGAGCTGTTTTGAAAATGTTCTCGGAACAGACTCAGCTCCGTCTTGTGATCTACGAGCAAGCTAGAAAGCTTTCTCTGCTCAAGACAAGGGAATCGTTTCAGCAGAGAATCCGAAACCTGCTGCTCGATAACTTCGATCGATTCAGCCGGGGAGTGTATGAGAAGCCGAGTGAACTCTCGATGTATGTCGTGACGTCGGCCGTGATCGGCACCTTGTTCGCGGCAGCACAAGAACGTCCGGAATATCTCTCGGACCCGGACTTCAAGGAACAGCTGACCCGCCTGATCCTTGGCTATTACATCAAAATCGAACATTGATTCTAAAGGATATATCCGTGGAAAACAAAACCGTCGCCATCTTCTACCAAGCCAAGGCCCCTCCAGCAGTAAATGGAATTAAGAAGCCGCAAAAGCCAGGCGGCTATAGCGATGGCGGCGCAGACATTGGATTTGCTTTGAAGAAGGCTGGCATAAATGTACTCACGCCCGTCGCGAATCCAGATCCCACGCAGGTAAAGGACTGGGTCTATCCCGATACCGATATGGGCCTTCGGCAGGCCTTCTTAGATGGTGCACAGATATTCTGGATGAATACGGTTCTGCATGAGGACCATCCTATTCAGAGGATTCGGTCGAATGATTTGTGGATCGTTGGTCAGGATGCTGAGGCGGTTCAGTTGTATGATGACAAGTTTGTGGCGAATAGGACTCTACGGGACGAGGGCTATGCAGTTGCGGCTTCGGCTATTATCGATGGGACAGACGTGAAGATCCCGGCCTCGACCCAATATCCGGTGATCCTCAAGCCCATTAGAGGGCGCGGGAGTGTTGGGGTTACTTTGATCAATTCTGAGGAGGAATTGCGTGGCCTCATCGAACAATGGATGATGTCGGACGAGTTTGGGCATTCGTTTATGCTTGAAGAGTATTTGCCCGGCGAAGAGATCACGATCACGGTGATGCCAGCTGGGACGTATGTGATTGAAGGGAAGGAAGAAGTGAAGACCAAGAGCTGGGCTCTGCCGGCTGTGAAGCGCTTTGATCAGGTTAATGGGGTTGCGCCTTACAACGGGACTGTAGCGGTTATTCATAATAGCAAGGTTATGACCGCAGAAGAGCTGTCAGATTTGGGTCTGATAGGTATTAGTGAGGCCTGTGAGAAAGTTTCAGACTTTGTGAAATCTAAAGCGGCGATGCGCATAGATTGCCGCAAAGGACAAAACGGCAACTATAAGATCTTTGATGTGAATATGAAGCCGAACCTCACAGGATCAGGCCGGCCTGGACGAGAGGAGTTTGATAGTCTCTGTACGATGTCTGCAGCAGCAATAGGATGGTCTTATTCAGATTTCGTAGTAAATGTTCTTAGGAATGCTTGGGCATCAAGGTGATCCGTCAATTTCAGAAATGCCACGTCTTTGATAAAAGAATCTCACGACCTAGGTACAAATTAGGCGAATATAAAATCTGCAGTAATGAAAGCCATAAGAAGTTCGTCCCTGGAACAACTTTTAAACACAAACCTCGATTCTACGCTGTCGAAGTTGTCGACAGTTGCTAAACCGCCTTTGCAATTCTGCTCAATCAACAGACCGAGCGAAGGATCTTAACATGTTGTTTTGCTTAGTTTATTATAAGCAATAATGGATTGGCCTGTCAGTTGCAACGAAGGTATTGAGTCCGGGATTGGCTCAATTCCTCCTGTCTATAACCTGTTGCTGAAGGTCCATCCCATGAAACAACTTAGTCTATTGTCTAGAATTCTCGTTCCCCTCACTGCGCTCAATCTCTTTGCCACTGCCTGTAACAATAAAGAAGAAGTTCGTGAAGCGCCCCCCACTGTGGAAATATCCTCTCTCTCATTGGAAGGCTTCTCAGTTAATTCACTCGCTTCAAAATCTGCTGATAAAATCTGCGAAAACTTTGAACTGTTCGTTCAAGACTTTCAAAAGAGCCATTTACCGGGTGTTGAGGTCACTTTTTTAGGCACAGAATCTAAGCCGGCCTGTCGCCAAGAAGTTAATCAAAATAGAGTAGACACTGAGCTTAATTTCAATCTAAAGAACGCTCAGACCAGTATCAATCTACGCGCTAGTTTTTTCATGCACTTTGATGAAGAGCAAAACTTTATGTTCTCATCAGCCTATCTTGGTCGGATTGAGAACCAAGATTCTTCAGGAAGTACCGAACTCCTTTCGAAAGATAAACTAATCGGGGCAAATATCGATCATTTCAAGAAAACCCTCGAACTATGGACAGCTCCTAGTCATAAAAAAATGACTCTGCACAACCGCAGTTTTGACGAGGCTGTAGCAGCATTCAATAAACACTACGGCGTCGGCAATTCAAACGTTATGATCAATGATCCAATTCTTCGTGTTGAGCTAATTCCATCTGCAACAAATCCGTCAAACGGAACTGTTAAGTTTCTTGAGGTTGGCGCTGATAACTTTCTTGAAAGAAGAACACGTACTGGTACCGAGAAAACCTACCTTTTATGTGCAGACATTGAGTGTTTGAGCAGTGGAGTTAGCTACCAAATTATCGCAAACCGCATTGTCTTCACATCTAAGAACATTCCTATAAGTGAAGGCAGCGCAGGCTATCGAACAACAAAGCAGTCTTACATTATTGAAACCAGTGATCTCGACTAACTATTAGACAATTTTCTTGAAGCCGACCCTTATAAAGGTCGGCTTTTTCTAATTGAAACAGCAACTTATATTGCGGCTTATCTCTTGCAATAAAATTGTTACCGTGAAGTCGTGTGTCGCGAACGAAAGTTTCCCTTCTCATTTTCAAACCGCTAAAGATTCTAAGGTGCATCTATGAACAAAACCGTCCTCGCTTCGATTTTTTCAGCTTCCATGATATTTAACATGTCCTGTTCTAAAGACAGTTCAAATGATGTTCCCAAAACGCATGCTCTTCCCCTAGATCCAAAGTTCGTAACAGCATTGGCTAACACCTCCTTAGAAAAGAGTTGTGCTTCCTTTCTCGAGGCGGTTAGTACCTTCACCCGTGACTATCTCCCTGGATCTGAATTTTCCCTGAGTGGTACAAATGACTTCGACGGTTGCCATCCTCATGCATACGATGGAAGCATTTACACTCAGACAGGTTTTTCCTTGATCAAAGGTGAAACGAAACTAAAATTACATGTAACCGTTAACCGACTTCTTGATGACGATAATAAGAACTTCTCAACCAACGTCTATATAACAAGATATAAAGACAACGAGTACGGTATTCAATATCTAACAGAAGTCAGTGATCTCGCTTTAGGAGAGAACATTATCCACTTCCAAAAAACTCTAGACGCCTGGGCCGCGGCATCGCAAAAGCAACTCACAATCTTCGGTATGGAAGACACTGAGTTTAATACAAGGGTTGTGAGTAAACTTGCTGTAGGTAATGAGATTCATCTCCCAGGATCTCCTGGAATTAAAGTCGAACTGATCCCGTCCTCAACAAACGTGGGCAGGGGTGATGTGAAATTTACGGCTGTTTCTGAGAGCTACTTTAGCGAGAACCCTGGGTCACCTTTCAAAGGCAAACGATTTCTTCTTTGCGAAAATCTTACTTGTCTCAATGAAGGGGTGAGTTACAAAATTCGAGGTAATTATATTTACCTCACCTCGAAGGCTATGACCTCTAGCGAAGGTCAATCTTTACAAGTGAACTATCCAAGTGCCGTGTCGGCTGAAGACATCGATTAAAAACTATAATTCAGAAGAGGCAGAGCCCAAAAAAGCTCTGCCTCTTTTCATTTCTTACCCCAAAAAAGGCTCTTCTTCCCCATCCCGTAGAAGCAGACTCTGTGATGAATTCAAAACAACATTGCTCGAACAGTTTGCTGCAAGCCAGGAAACGGTCGACAGCTACCCAACACGTAACGATATCTCTCTAAGTCTGATCTATATTTCGGAAAGGAAAGCTGAAACACCCAGCCGTTTTTTAAAAGTCTCTATTGCTCCACTATAGCCAAATTAGTACGCGCATAAACTATTCGAACCGAGTCTCAGAATGGTTACACCCAGCGGGTTTGCGCGGAGCTATAAAACGACCCAGCGCTTGAGAAATTCTCCGCAAGGGTCAGAGCATCTGGAGGGAAGTGATGCTGAGAAATAGATTTTTTGATGAAAAATATTTGTATTAGACCTTCTTAAATATGAGCAAGGTAATAGATTGAGTGAGACAGATCGTAAAGGAAGATCTTAAGGTTAAATCGTGTGACGGTGGCCTTAAGGTTTTGATCAGCCGTGACATGACAAAAGTCTGGGATTTTACCCTTCCTTCCAAAAATGCCACAAACCATCCTACCTTGGCCCCTTGCTTAAATTTAAAATAGAAAAGTCATTTTTTGTTATTTGTATAATTTTTTGATAGGACAGATAGTCATGACGGAGAAGCTATGGGCAATGTTCAACCTGAGAAAGCAAAGATCTTGGCTCAAATTGAGCCATTCTTATCAACCGTAGTGACCGAAGAACTCTTGAAACCGATTGAAGAGATCACGAAACAGCATGAAACACTGCAGGAAGACCATTACAAAAGTCTTGTCAGCAAGTCTGAGACGGTTTTCAAATGGTTTGCAGGAATAAACTCGGCAGCGAGCCTATTCGTAATGCCCATACTGACGGGGTCAGCAGAATGGCCTTACGGAACTTCTGATAGTTGTGCACTAGTCGTCGTTTTCCTAGTCGCTGAGTCCATCGCTTGCAACTATTTCCTCAAAAGCATCGACTCTATCGAACTCATGTACCCAAGCCTTTCAACTGTTTTTCCACTTTCTTCCACTTATGAGCCTGGCAAAGAAATCTTTTACCGCCGAAGATTGGTTCAAAATAAGTGGTACTTTTTGACTGAAAACGAAAGACTTCTCAACCTGCGTGCTGACGTGATTAGAAAAGCTCAAATTTGTTTGATTTCTCTGTCTACGATCCTTTTCTTCGGTTCTTTAGGAACAGGTATTTTAATAAAGGCGAATGCTATGACGGAAAAATCTAAAAAAGAAAATCAAACAACGAAGGTCATTCTGGACAATCCACCACTCGAAAAACTGTCGGATCCAGCTTTCAAGAAACGCGAGTTGGACCCTACGCTGGGCGTTATGAAGTAGTCGATCTTTAGCAGATTTGATTTCGTGGCAGTCTCAACTAAAGCATTGTAGATTGCCCTTCCAAATCATAGTCGCTCAAAATAAGTGTACCAATATATGAAGACAATACCTGGACCGATGTAAGCGCTAAGCAATCCACGTCTATACAAATCGTGAGGCCACCGCGAAGCGTTTAGGAGACTCCAAAAGCTCTTCTTAAGGAATCTCCTAGTCATTTTTAAACCAAAATTCCCTTGTACATCATTCGACTTGCCATTGAAGCCGTCAGCCTGGCGATCTAAGCCTCTCATACGATCAAGGCGAATTCAGAATAAGTGCATTGAAAATAACGACATAGCATTGTCTGAGGATGTATCCAACTCTTACTACACGTTAAGAGGGTGGCGACGTCGTCAGTGATAGACATGTAATAGCAAGCGAGCAAATGCATCAATCCTCTCCAAGTCACTTGTTAACAACACCCTTCACACTTTGATGAAAGCCTTGATCGAAGAACTCAAAAAAGGGAGAACAACGCTTCGTCTTTGCAATCGTCTGTTAGCGTCGATTTACAATAGAGGTAGTGGGGGTAGTCGAGACCTTAGAGAAGAAGTAGGAAGTGCGGGAGAGTGAAATGAGAACAATCAAACAAGTATGATAGCTGATTTTTTAGCCGCCCTTACTAAATCTGTGTCCCAAGTAGGGCAAGATATGTGCTTGGAACGTGCTCGTTTCAGAATCGAGAATACTCGAACTGAAGGCGACTGGACTTTAGGCAGGGGAATAAGCCTTGCCGTTAAACTCGGCTCTTCTTGTGCTCGTGAGGTCTGCTTGACTCAGGCGAGAGACCTTTGCCTAAGGAATCAATGCAGAGACAAATTATCAGCTCCATCAGTCTTTTTTTACAAGATGTTCTATATCTTGCCAATCGGATGGATTGAGATTGAGGATGCTCCCAAGTTCTTTGATAGAATCGAATAACTTCCGAGAGATTGAAATATCGAATTCATGAATATTTGAACATATGTTTTCGAGAGCTATCTTCGATTCACCATGAGTTATCATAATCTCAGCATCAATCAACCTATCCTCAGGGTAGGTTGGTTTCAAATCCTCTAAAATTCCCAATGCTAACTTTCTAAATGTCTTATGGTCCATAGTTCACCTCTAGATTTTAAGGGTTAAATATCACGCCCGGCCCAGATCGGGGAAATGCCGTTATGATTCCCGCTCCCGCAGGTTCGATAACTACACGAATTTCTACCCCGTCGCGCACAGTATCGGTCACCCAGCGTGCAGCGTCGCCTTTTTTAGTGAATAAGGCACCTTGTACACCTTTTTGATTTACCCATACGACAGATGGATCTGTTGCAATGTCACTGACCTCATGCATTATCTTGTCTGCGCTCCATTGTTCTGGGAAGACCGATTTTCCTGGTTTACCCGGAAACATGTGTCCGCCACTATCAATGCCTTCGCCGATGAGAATATGATTTCTTCGCTCCTTACTCGCAAGATCTACAAAAACATTCTCCATCTCTTTAACAGATTTCGCACCGAAGTT
>SEDW01001060.1 GCA_004193325.1 Pseudomonadota bacterium
CCCTATCTACGACTGGTCCAATCAATCGATATTCAGCAGTCAGATCTTTATCTTTTTGAACGCAACCAGTCGCTCCCAAATGGGGATGCTGAGCGTCCTCACTCACGAAATGGGCCATCTCCTGGGCCTTGGTCACGAATTCAAAAGCGGATCGAATGATACCGCCCTGCCATCGATCATGGGCTATAATGCCGAACCTAAGATTACTCCCAGCGACCGTAAAGCCATCGACTACCTCTATGCTGACTGAGATCTCTTTATCGCAGAATGGACAGAATTAAAGACAATCAAGCCCATCCTATCAAAAAGGAGGGCTTTTTTGTTTGGCCGGGGACCAGGCAAGGGCTCTTCGCCTTGACAGTCCAGACACGATTTGACAACGTTTTCCTGAGTCGGCCTAAGGAGTGTTGCCATGAGTCAGGATTTCTATCAGGAAGTAACGAAGCTTCGCGAATTGGGGCGCCCGTTCGCAGTTGCGACTGTGATAGCCGTTCGTGGGTCTGCTTCGGCTAAGCCTGGCTCAAAAGCCATTATTAACGAAGACGGCAAAAATGTTTGGGGCTGGGTCGGCGGGGGCTGTGCCGAAACTTTCGTCGCAAAAAATGCCGTGGAAGCGATGAGTGAAGGTCAGACCCGAATTGTCCAGGCGGATCTCGACGACGAAGTTTTTGGTCTCGGTATGCCCTGCGGTGGAGTGATGGATATCTTCATCGATCCTCAGCATCCTCCTCTTGCTCTCACAATTACCACAAGCTCTCAGTCTGAGAAAGCTTTGAGGCACCTTGCTGAGACGCTCAATTTTCAGCCTGAGATTCAAAGAATATCAGAAAAGGCCCGATGGTCCTCCATCGAACAGGCCATCTACGATCTCGCTCAGGCCATTGCCATGCAGAGGGCTTGTGATTTCGATCACATGCGCAACACGCGAGGCATTCCACTCGGTGAGAAGAAGCCAAGTATTGAGGCTAGAGTACCCGAGCTTTTGATAGTCGGATCAAGCCGCATCACCGAAGAGCTGGCAAAATTCGCCGCGATTCTTGAATGGCCGGTGCGGGTCTACGGTTGGAATGTGAATCCTGAGAACTACCCCGATAGCAGTACGATCGATGTCTCAGAGGCGGCTTTTCTTAATTTTAAAGCGATTCCGGGAAGTGCAGTTATCATCGCTAGCCATCACAAGGGTGACCCAGAATTTATCGCCCGATCGCTTCGGGACGGAGCGGCTTACGTCGGCCTCATCGCGAGCGAAAAACGTTCGCGTCTGGTCTTCGAAAGCCTCTCAGCCGAATCCAATGCAGCCCAGAGTATTTTCGCGCCGGCTGGATTGAACATGAATTGTCGAAACCCAAGCGAGATTGCACTGAGCTGCCTTGCGGAAATTCTGACCTTCAAACAATCTTC
>SEDW01001061.1 GCA_004193325.1 Pseudomonadota bacterium
CTAGGATTGTGTCTCTCGACTTTTCTTGCCATTTCATGTGCAAGCGATAACGCTGCCGCGCTCCGCGAGGTTCGTCCCAATACGATTGCTGCAAATCTGGGCCCTCTCATCAGCTTTGAGCATCGTCCCCATAAAAATGTCGGCATCGATCTCTACGCCCACAGTGCTGACAACGAGCTTCATTCAGGATCCTTTGACCTCTGGGAGAGTCTTGGTGATAGCGCACGCGACTACAAGAACCGCGGGACTGACATTGGTTTGGGAGCCTCCTTCTATCCCTTTGAAACGTCGGCCTTTCGCACAGGCCTTGGCCTTGAAACGCACAATTCCACGGCTAGCTTTGATTCCGACACTCTCGATCGCGATGTCTACGGATTCCCTGGATCGACTCGCGCAAGCTACAAGCAATCCTCTCTATTTCTCTCCATTCCCTTGGGCTGGAGCTGGATCTGGGACAGCGGATTTAGCTTTTCTTTAGACTACGGTCCAAGGATCAGACTCTCACATTTCGCGAGCTGGAAAAATACTGGCGGATCGCGCGTTGATCAAGCGTTTCGTGATGATTACATGAATGATAAAGAAGATGATAAGAACGTGCAGTTCGGCGGTTCCGGCGGATTTGGTTATTCGTTCTAATTCTGACGACCAATGATCGCGATGTTTCGGGGCGAGGCATCGCGGTCAAACACCTCGAGTGCTTTGACTGCAAAGCCCTGCTCCTCGAGCCAAAGAGCACGATCGATAAGGATCGCAAGTTCAAGTGGTCGGGCAAAAATATTCTGAATCATGTGCGCTGCGAATAAAGCCGTAATTTCTTGTTGAATCTCAGGCTTTTCGTAGAAATCTTGAAAGTCTTTCACAGAGTGTTTTCCAGGCATCCCAAGCTTTTCAAATCGATTCAAGGCGTAGACCGAAAAATCTTCTTTATACAAAGCCTTCGGCGCATCCCCCGCAATCACAAAACCCAGCTCCGGGTACTTCTCCCGAAAGAAGAGATCAATCGCAAAGCGATAATCGTTCACCCTCTTGAGTAGAGCAAACTCCTCACTCGTCATCCCCTTACGCCCGCGCGTAGCAAGAAACAAAGAAGGCTTCGACCAGGTCAGGCCAATCTCCCGAGCCAAAGTCGAATTATTCAAATCTGTCGACAGATCCATCTTATCGTAGCAGCATCCAAAGTTCACAATCAGTGAAGACTTCAGGCTCTTCTTCATCTGGCTCAAAGCCAACGGCCCGCAGGTATGCAGCCCAATCGATAGCGACTTCTCCCGGGCAAACAAAGCATCCACTGCCTCATCCGCTAGGTCCGAGAACTCCGCCTCAACAAAATTCAGCTTCGACTTATCAATCGTCCGCGATCGCTCGCGCCACCAACGGCCCTTCTCCTGCAGCTCTGGATTC
>SEDW01000172.1 GCA_004193325.1 Pseudomonadota bacterium
CGTTCTTTGAGATAGACCTCAGTCATCTGCAGACTCACAAACTCCGCTAGGTTTTCATTAAAGGTCGCCGAACCCTTCGACCAAAAGGTGCGATGAACGAGTTCGTGGAGGAGGAGCTGCGTGACATCGGGGTTGGGGCGCTGCAGCATGCTGAAATACAAAGGATCTGAAAACCAGCCCAGGCTTGAGAAAGCGCCGACCGTACCCTCGCTGACATCATAGCCTTCTGCTCTCAGTTCTTTGCTCTTGTCGTTTCTCTTGTCGAGATCAAAGTAACCGAGATAGGGGACAGAGCCTGCGAAAGGAAACCACCAGGTGATCAGCTCCATGCGATCGGGATAGGCCGCCTGTACGGAATAACTCACCGCCTTTTGACTCTCAGGAATCACGTACTGATACGCGTCGCCGACGTTCAAACCCTGGCTGGATGCGAAGTTGAGCGTTTGTACCGTGAGTTCGAGTTTTTGTTTGCGGTCGGGCGTGAGAGAAGGGTCTTCCATCATGTCGCGAAGTGGGACTCGGCTGTTGAAAGAATTATTAAACCGAAAAGCCTGCTCGAGCGTGTAGCAGGAACTGATCATGAACGTTGAGGCGATGATGAAGAGATCGCAAAGACGAAAACGCATAAAGGGCTTCCTCCCGTGGGACTCATTGTGAACGAGCCAGCCGCGAAAAGAAAGCCCTCCTGGCAATTAAACCTTTGAAATTCCGATAGTAAGCTTCTCTTCACCGACTTCGAATTCCGCTGAGAAGCTCGTCTTCACATCTTTGACGATATCGAGGGATTGACCAAGAGTCTCGCCCGCGATGTAGTCTTTGAAAGTTGCGACGACTTTGTTCAATTCATCGCTCGCCTTGACCTGAATCGTGATCTTGTCACTCACCATCAGTCCGCTGTCTTTACGGAAGTTCTGGATGCGGTTGACAAATTCTCTCGCGAGACCTTCCATGATCAGGGCTTCGGTCAAATGCGTGTCGAGTAGAACCGTTGCCCCTTGGGCGGTTGCGATGAGGCGATCATCTTTCGGGCCACGATCTACGAGGAAATCCTCGAGATCAAAACTATGACCCATCATTTCAACCTTGGTGCCGGACTCTAGCTGATTGATCAGAGTCGCAACTTTTTGTGGCGCCTGATTCAAAGCTTCGAGTTCGGTTTTAAAGGCGTTAAGGTCTTTGCCGAGGCGTTTTCCCAGTAATTTGAGGTTGGGTTTGACCGAAAGATTAACGTGGCTCGCTTCATCGGTAGAGAAGCTCACCTCTTTCAGGTTCAATTCACTCTTCAAAAGATCCTGAGAAAGATTGAGATGCTGAAGATCCGCTTCGCTGCGAACGATCACCTGCATGCCTGCCAGCACCTGACGCGTCTTGATTTGATGTTTCGCACGTAGCGAACGACCAAGCTCTGTCACGTTGCGAACGAGATCCATACGGCGCTCGAGGCCGGCATCGATCAATTTTTCCACGGGCATCGGCATATCACTCAAGTGGACCGACTCCGGGACTTTATTCGTTGGGGTCGACATGCCTTCAGTCAGACCCTGATAAATTCTCTCGGCCGTAAATGGGGCCAAGGGAGCGAAGAGTTTGGAGAATTCAACGAGAACGTAAAAGAGCGTTTGATACGCATCCTGAGTGTCCTGGCTCATCGTTTTCTCGCCAGCCCAGAAGCGGCGGCGACTCAGACGGATATACCAGTTGGTAAGATCTTCGATGAAGCCAAGCACGCGCGGCACGACGTTGTAGAGGTGATAACCTTCCATCTCTACGTGCACGTCCTTCATCAGTGTGTGGAGACGCGAGATGATCCAGCGATCCAGCTCGCCCTTAGCGGACGGTGCTTTGCCGATGACGAGATCTTCCGAAGGCTTCCAGCCATCGGCCTCGGCGTAGGTCGAGAGGAAGCTGTAAGCGTTCCAGAGGGGAAGGATAACCGCACGAGTCGTATCCTTGACACCATCGTTACTAAAACGTAGGTCTTCGCCGCGAAGAACGGCTGAATTCAACATGTAGAGACGAACCGAATCCGCACCGTACTCGGAGATGAGTTCGATCGGAGGCGTATAGTTCTTCCAGCGTTTCGACATTTTTTTGCCGTCGGACGCGAGAATCATTCCGTTCACGACTACGTTTTTAAATGCTGCTTTTTTGAATTGAGCTGCACTGAGAACCGCGAGTGTATAGAACCATCCGCGAGTCTGGTCCTGACCTTCGGCGATGAAATCCGCTGGGAAAATTTCTTCGAATCGCTCTTTGTTTTCAAAGGGATAATGAAGCTGGGCATACGGCATCGATCATCGTTAGCACAGATATAGATGGGTAGCGGAGTTCCCCAGAAACGGTTTCGGCTGATTGCCCAGTCGCGGGCATTCTTCAGCCAGTTGCCCATGCGGCCCTGTTTCAAGTGGCCCGGAACCCAGTTGATGCCTTCGTTATTCTGAACCATATTCTCTTTGATCTGCTCAACGGCAACGAACCACGAGGGGATCGCGCGATAGATCAAAGGCCCGTTGGTACGGTCGCACATTGGATAACTGTGGACGATCGTATCGTGACGAAGAAGGTGATGGCTGTCTTTCAAAGACTTGATAATGTCTTTGTCGGCGTCCTTGACGAAGACTCCGGCAAACTCCGGAATGATCGCCTTGAAGCGGCCTTCCTCATCCAAAGGATCGACAAAGTCGATGCCTGCAGCGGTAGAGACTCTGAAGTCGTCTTCACCGTAAGCTGGAGCCATATGCACAACGCCGGTACCGTCACCGGTCGTGACGAAGTCATCCATAAGGATCTTAAATGCGTTTTTATGATGCTGGAAATAGCGGAAGAGCGGCGCGTAGTGTTTACCCGCGAGATCCTGGGCCTTCACGTCAGCGAGGATTTGGTAGCCGTCCGGCTCACCTTTCTTCTTTTTAAAGACCGCTTCCAAACGATCTTTGGCGAGGTAATAAGTTTCGCCGTTTTCAAGAGCCTTCACTTTCACGTAGGCCACTTCCGGACCAACTGCGAGAGCCAGGTTTGAGATAAGGGTCCAGGGAGTGGTCGTCCAGGCGAGGACGTAAGCATCTTCATCGAGGAGTTTGAATTTGACCGTGACAGCAGGATCCTGAACGTCCTGGTAGTTCTGGTTCGCCTCGAAGTTCGAGAGAATCGCGGCGAGGCGCGGCGAGTAAGGAACAACCTTGTGTCCCTGATAGATCAGGCCTTGGTCGTAGAGGTTTCTAAAGACGGCCCAGACCGATTCCATAAAGGAGAGGTCCATGGTGCGATACTGATTGTCCCAGTCCACCCAGCGGCCGAGGCGGCTGATCGTCTTTTGCCATTCTTCGGCATAGTGAAGAACCGACTCACGGCAGAGTTCATTGAACTTGGCGATGCCGAGATCGAGGATGTCCTGACGACCTTTGAGGTTCAGGGTTTTCTCGACTTCATATTCAACCGGCACACCATGGGTGTCCCAACCGAAGCGGCGCTCGACGTAGAAACCCCGCATGTTCCAGTAACGGGGAACGGTGTCCTTGATCGTGTTGGCGAGAAGGTGACCGTAATGCGGCAAACCGTTGGCAAAGGGAGGGCCATCGTAGAACGAGAACTCCTTTTTACCCTTCCTGAGATCGTTGGACTTATAAAAAGTCCTTTCCTTCGACCAATACTCAAGAACTTCCTCTTCCATCTTGGGGAGGTTAACGTTCGATCCTGTTGCCTTCATTATATCCTCGTGCTGTTAGACTTTCGCACGCTTCCACAGAGGAGCGAAAAGCCAGCTATGGTCACTGTATTTGCACTGAAATTGCGAGATTCCGAAAAGGGGCGTTCGGTCACGATTCAAGCCCCTCTCTTTTACACCCTTAAAGCCGCTGAAACAACTGGAACAAGCCTCTGAAACGCTTAGCAAACTTCCCCTTTGTCGAAGAATTTGACAGTTCATCTCCTCGTGGACGCCCTTCGCATAAGCTAAAAATCGCCCTTTTTCCCGTCCTTTAAGGGCCTTGCGGCACCTGTTACAAAAATAGTTATTGGCATATGTATTGCAGACACAGTGCTTACTTGACCTTTTAGGTCAGATCCTACATATCCCGTTGTCTCTGTCATTACTGTCGTTCGGAGCTCTAGGATTATGCGGTTTATTTCCGTCACTAAAATCGTAGCAAACGCTGTCTGCGTCTGGGCTCTGAGCTCGGCGGCGCTTCTTGCTCAGGATTTTTCGGCGACGAAAACACAAGGCCCCTGGATTGAAAGCAAACCCTTTTTAAACCTCACCAAACCTCAAGAACCTAAAGACGAAATCCCTCTCGTCACGATCATGAAAGAGGCCCTCGTCAAAGGCTTCAATAATATCGATCATCAGCACGAAGTCCTCAAAATGCAGACTGAGCAAGGCACCAAAGCTCAAAACTACGGTGAGGGCTACATCGGTCCGCGTAAAGACATTTCCAAAGCCGACGCCAATCTCACTCACGGCCTTCGCTGGAGACTCTTCACGAACGCCAAGACTTTTGCCGGCAAAGAGATTCGTGTCGATTTCGTTCCCGAATCGATCAAAAAAGGCTTTCGTTTCGATCAGTCGGAAGTGAAACAAACGGTTGTGGTGAACAACGGTCCCGCCGTTCGTTACGGCCTTATCCTTAAAGACATCGAGCCCAGTGACGAAGAACTCTTCGTTGCATCCAATGGCCTCGAATCCGATTACCTTTACTTCCAGAACGCGCCGAAAGCTAAAGTCGAATATGAAATCGGCCCGATCACAGCTTCTCCCGTTCCTGAACGACCCTACGGCGTGAACGTTGGACCCGACGCTCCAGCTCCAGAGTTCCGCTGGAAATCCCTCCTTCCCGATCACCGTTTCCGCGGTAAATTCTCGCCACGCGGGATGCCGACCGCCGCCAAACCCTTACCGGATCAGCTTCTCTCGCTGAGTCAGGTTCAGGGTTACTACAGTGCGGACGTTCAATTCGTTAACGGCTTTCACAAAGAAAGTGTCGTCCACCGTCTGAACATGCCGCTCTACGATCGTTTCAGCATTTACGAAGAGCTGAACGAGAGTTTCACGCCGACCAAGATCGTGATCAATAACTACATCTACAAGGGCGCTTTCTCGACGAACATCGAGCACTACATACTCGAGAAGCGTTATAGAGCAGGCTTTTTCTATCGCAGCGGCTTCACCAATCTCGAGGTCTACCTAAACCTTCCGGATACGGCCCTCAATTCCAGTTTTTCCCGTCAGCAGCGCTGGGAGCTTGCCTTTCAGACCGCTATCTAAGTCCTCCCCCGGCGTTTGTCTTTTTTCCAATTGGACGGTTCCCATTCTCTTCCCTATAATGAAGGTGACTTAGCGAAGAGGACCGGTCCTATGGCGTTACCTGAAGAATCTACGGATGATGCAATTCTACAAAACCGAGCCAAGCGCTTTCTGTCGCACACTTTGGTGGAGCTTCGGCAATTCAAACGTTTGCCCTTTCTCTGCCACAGCGCAGTTGTGCTCGATATCAGTTCGGGCGGCTTCAAACTCGAATTTACCGGCGAGACGGTCTCCGCACCAGGCCGCCGCTACTGGCTCCATATTCCGCTTATCCCGCTTGGAATCAGCAGCCCCTCGAGTTTTTCATGCCTCTGCGAATGCCGTTGGTTTGATAACAAACGTTTTCGCATGGGCGGAAGTTTCGTCAATCTAACGCCGGCCGATGAAAAGCTCATCGAGCAGATCATGATCAACATCAAAACCCGCGGCCAGCTCTGATTCTTCGGTTCACAATTGTATTCTCGCAAAGCTATGAAGGTGTCCTGGCAAATGCTGCCGGAGACGCCTTTTTCCTATTTGGCCTCAAAAAACCCCTTAAGTCTTCGCCGCACGTGTTTCCAGCTCCCGCAAGCTCGGGAAAATAGACCTTGTGCAAACTGCAAAAAATCACCAAATTGGGAGTCTAAAAGGACCCAAGGACTATCGGGAGATATGTATGTTGAACGTGTCCAAGTATCGAGCTCTCCTTCCCGAAGGCAACAGTAAGCCTGTCTTCATCGATGGTGTGCGATCGCCATTTGTAAAATCATTCGGCGCTTTGGAAAAAGCTGACTGTCTTGAACTCTACAGTCGCGTGGTCGACGGTCTTCTGAGAAAGATCGAAGTCGATCCTATGGAATTGGATGAAATCAGCGCCGGCGTTGTTGTGCCTCAGCCGAAAAACGGCAACGTGGCCAGGGACGCAATCATCAACCTCGGATTGCCTGCGCACATTCACGGTTACACCGTCAATCGCCAGTGCACCAGCAGTCTGCACACAATCGCGGACGTCGCTAAAGAAGTGAAGTCAGGCCATGCCCTCATGGGTCTCGCCGGTGGTGTGGAAGTTTTGAGTGATGTGCCCATCACCTATTCGAAGGAAGCGCGACAATTCCTTCTTGCTTTGAACAAAGCCAAGTCGCCTGCTGACAAGCTCGCGATCGTTGCCCACTTCGATGCCAAGGCCTGGCTGCCACAGCCGCCAGCAATCGCAGAACCATTGACTGGTCTCAGCATGGGCGACAGCGCTGAAATCATGGCCAAGATCAACGGAATCACCCGCGAAGCTCAAGACCGCTTTGCTCTCGCTTCTCACCAGAAGGCCGCTGCTGCGCAGAAAGCTGGAAAGTTTGACGAAGAGATTATCAGCATCTGGGCTCCGGATCGTTACGAAGCGATCGAAAAGGACAACCTGATCCGCGGCGACACCACTCTCGAAAAACTCGCGAGCCTTCGTCCTGCCTTTGACAAGGGTTACGGAACGATCACCGCAGGCAACTCTTCGGCTCTGACCGATGGTGCTTCGATTGCTTTGATCACCGACGAATCGCGTGCCAAAGCTCTTGGTCTTAAGCCAAAGAGCCGCATTGTAGACAGTCTTTTCGTGGGTGTGGATCCTCTCGAGCAGCTTCTCATCGGGCCAGCCGTCGTGATTCCTTACCTCTTGAAACGTAATGGCCTGACTCTCGAGAATATCGATCTCTTTGAAATTCACGAAGCTTTCGCAGCTCAGGTTCTCAGCTGTCTGAAGTCGATGGAATCCAAAGACTTCTGCCAACGCTACTTCGGCGATACCAAAGCCTTCGGATCGATTCCTGAAGAGAAGTTGAACGTCAACGGCGGCGCTCTTGCTATCGGTCACCCCTTTGGTGCAACCGGTGCTCGCCTCGTGACGACGCTCTCGAACGAGCTGATTCGCAGCAACAAGAATTTGGGGCTGATCGCTATTTGTGCGGCGGGTGGAATGGCAGGCGCTATGCTCATCGAACGCATGGCTTAACGGGGAGACGTTTTGTGACTCAATATTTTAAAGTCGAAAGAACGAGCGATAATATCCAGATCCTCCGTATGGGAGCGCCTGACAAACCGGTGACGGTTTTGGGTGAGCCTCTGCTTCGTGAACTCAACGATATTCTCGACGACCTGACCGATAGCAAAGATGTGAAAGGCCTCGTGATTATCAGTGCAAAAAAAGACTTCGCTCTTGGCGCTGATATCAATGAGTTCGCCCATTTTAAATCGCTTGAAGAAGCCCGCGCCGGCTCGCAGCAGATGCAAGGCATCTTCCAAAAGCTCGACGCTTTGCCCTTCACCACAGTGGCAGCCATCGATGGCCAGGCGCTAGGCGGTGGTCTCGAACTCGCTCTTGCCTGTGACGTTCGGGTGATTTCGGAACAAGCGACTCTTGCTCTTCCAGAAATTCAACTGGGCCTGATTCCAGGCGCAGGCGGAACGCAGCGTCTACCAAGACTTGTCGGCCTTGCCGCAGGTCTCGATATGGTGCTCACCGGCAAACGCATCACGGGTAAACGTGCCGTGAAAATGGGCCTTGCCGATGCCGCAGTTCATTCCAAAATCGTCGAACAAGTGGCTCTCGATTTTGCTCGCAAGGGCAAAAAACCAGCGAAAAAAGCGGCTTTCTCTACCAAATCCATTGGTAAAGACCTCATGCATTTTGCAACGGAAGCCAACCCCTTTGGTCGCGCGATCGTTGAGAAAAAAGCTCGTGAACAGATCGATAAAAACACCAAAGGCTTCTACCCGGCTGCTTACAAGGCTCTCGAAGCGGTCTTCGCAGCCTTTGATCGCAAGATGGAAAAAGGCCTTGAGCTCGAATCCAAGCTCTTTGCCGAACTCGCGTTCACTCGTGAGAGCAAAAGCCTCATTCACCTTTTCCATGCAACCACTGCCGCCAAGCGTAACCCTTACGCTGAAGCCGGTAAAAAGAAGTTTGGTGATGCGACTCCGGACACCATTGGTGTGATCGGATCGGGCTTCATGGGTGCTGGCATTGCCACTGTACTCGCGGACAAAAACCTTCGTGTTATGCTTTCCGATCCTAACAAGGATTCGACCAAACGCGCGATGGCCGGGGCTTACAAGTACTTCATGAAGAAGGTTAAGAAGGGCCGTTTGAAGCCTTTCGAACTCTCAACCAAACTCGCCCACATGTCTCCAGGCCAAAACCTGACAGGCTTCAAACTTGCCGATATCGTGATCGAAGCTGTGTTTGAAGATGTGGGCCTTAAGCAGGAAATCCTTGCGCAGGCAGAAGCCAAAGCTCACGAAAATCAGGTCTTTGCCTCCAATACATCGGCCCTTCCTATCGGCCGTATTGCAGCAAAAGCCAAACATCCGGAACGTGTACTCGGCATGCACTTTTTCTCTCCCGTAGAAAAAATGCCTTTGCTTGAGATCGTGGTTACCGACAAGACCGCTGA
>SEDW01001062.1 GCA_004193325.1 Pseudomonadota bacterium
ATGATTTTGGGTGTGGAGGCCTCTTTCCCTGCATTGGCTTTGAATTGCTTGTAGCAGTCGGCGCGCACTGTCTTTTCGAGATCAGCCCAAGCACTTGGACTCGAACCCTTTGCGCTACCTATGCAGGTGAGGCTTAATATTGCGCCGAGCGCCATTTTTTTGAAAAAACTGTTTTTCATGACCGGATCTCCTTCACTCTTGGCCTATAATCGTAGGCAGAAGTTTATGGGAACAGTTTTCTGCAGGACTTACCAGAATAATCGAGGGGAATCCTTTAAGAAGCCGCTGGATATTTCGTAAAAAAATAGATAAAAATTCAGTATATAAATCAAATGTTGAAGGCTACCCTTGCAAAATACCCAAGTCATTACCGAGCCTCATATTTCTATACGGCAAGATAACGTGCTTACGAATCACCACGCGAACGTGGCAATGATTCTTTTTCTCGTGCCTGCGATTATTCTCTTCTTCTCGCCAAGTATTTGGGAATTCATTGGTGTCTTTGTCATCGATACCCTGGCATTTATCATTTTCAAGCCGATCGATTTAAAGCTCTTTCGTCACTTCCATCCTGAGGCTTCACTCTTTTTCCCAGGCCTAAGTCCAGATATCGCCAAGATCGAGACACTTGAGGCGAGGAGGAAGGTCTACAATGATATGAAAGAATTTCCGGCCAAACGCTCGCGCAGTCTCATCTACGTGAGCCTCGTCAAGATCATTCCGGCTATCTCTTTTATGATGTTCATGTGGGGTGGGGAAGAGCATTACCTCATCACGGCCGTGAAGATTCTTGGCATCTGCTGCTTTACCTTCTCCTACTCCATCAGCACGACCTATGTCGCTTACCAAAACGCTGTCTCGCAAATGCTGCAGGAGATTCACGAAAAATATGATTGGTCGGAAGTCTTTCGGAGCGTTCCTGTCGAACACAAAACGCAGGCTCTTTCTCGACCCGAGTTCTTCAGCGTCAGCGCTATCTTTGTGCTCACTGTCTGCATGTTCTCAGCGATCACCTTCAACCGCCTCGTATCGCCTTGGGTATCCCTGGTGCAGATCATTTACATCCTTGTGGCTTCGGCCTATTTCTCCTATCAGATTCTCGTCACAACCCGTCTGCAGGTGATGCGCGGTATCGATAACATCGTGGCCCACTTTAACAGCTCCGAGCAGCAGATGAACCCAAGAGGCCTCGCCTTGAGTGTGAATCAGACTCTCGCCTTTTATCAACAGACGATGAATAACCTTCTTGAGAAGAACCTGACGAGTGAGCGTGAGATCGTGCGCTGGATCGATCAGCTCGCGGAGAACAACCGCTATACCGATCTCGGCAAGATCTCCGGGCTTCTGATCCATGATCTGATCAACCCCCTCAATATCATGACAGCCTGGATTTATAGACT
>SEDW01001063.1 GCA_004193325.1 Pseudomonadota bacterium
TTTAAGAAGAGTATTCTCATCAAAGTGGGTGGCTACCGCCGGGGTTCGATCGGTGAGGACATGGAGCTTTTGCTTCGTCTCCATGATTACTGCAAAGAGCATAAAGAAAAGTATCGCGTTTACTTCCTCCCTGATCCTGTGTGCTGGACTGAAGCTCCCAGTGATTTAGAGACGCTCGGCAAACAAAGAAGCCGCTGGCACCAAGGTCTCTGCGATAGCCTCTATCGCACGCGAGCTCTTTTTTTCAAGCGGGGCGGAGGCACTCTCTCCTGGTTGGCATTGCCTTATCTGTTATTTTTTGAAGCCATTGCTCCGGTTGTAGAAACCTTCAGCTATCTCCTCCTCCTCCTTGCCTTTTCCATGGGCTGGTCGATTTGGGAAGACGTGATCCTGCTCGTTGCCGTGACGAACCTTTTTGGTGTTGTTATGAATTTTACGGCTCTCGTAATCGATCAGTTGACCTTTTCCCGCTACACGTCAAAGGGAGATCTCATGAGGCTCATGATCGGCTCTGTCCTTGAACAAATTGGTTATCGTCAGATTCATCTCTATTGGCGAATTCGCGGAATGTACCGTTGGTACAAAGGTGGGCATAGCTGGGGGGAAATGAAAAGGAAGGGCTTTAGAGCTCCCTCCCCGCGTGTTAAATCTCAGGTGATTTCAGTTACTGCACAGCCTGTCTCATCGGAGTTTGACTTAAAGGCGATCGGTGAGGGGCGAGAGAACATTGACAGTGGTGACGGTAGTCATAACTCGAAGTCCGCCTAAGCCGTCTGCAACGAAGAGGTTAAGTCCGTTTGCGAACACACCGTTGGCAGAGAGAGTAGAACCTCCGATATTCATCGAACCCATAGGTGTGACCGATCCACTTCCGCAGGTCGAACTACCAGAACTTCTCACATAGTAGACATATATGCCAGCTTCTCCATTGGCCGTATAGATCACGCCGTTTGCAGAGGTAACTGCATTGGTTACAGTCTTTGCTGCTGGAGTACCTGAAATTGTGACCTGAGGTACTGTGGCGATCACTGTTCCGTCTGAGTTGCAAAAGATTTTGAAACCACCTTCACTCAATGTCGCGACAGACCATTTCGATCCTACATAGAGATTTGATTTCGATTGGACCGTAGCGGCGCCGCCGAGAGCAAAGGTGCTACTGATATCACCGGCAGCCGTCATAGTGTTTACGCGTCCAGGCTGCCCTGAGAGGACCATGGGTAGACCGGCTGGAGTAAAGCCTACCGAACGTGCATCGGTGAGCGCTGTGGTCTTGGTAATGGCCAAAGTTCCATTAATATCTGTGTCAGTAAACTTCAGTGACGACTTAAGAGTTAAAGTTGCAAGGTTTTGAAGGTCCATCGCGTCGATGGCACCTGAGTACGGCTCGCCAGCGAAGTTATAACCAATGTAAGTCGTAAGACCATTTACCAGGACCTTGTTGGCCTGAACAATATTGCTGCCGACTGTGGGCGGATTCACATATCCTACCTGGAGTCCTACAAAGGCATCGACGACAAGGAGCTGTCCTGGAGGTGCATCGAGGGTGACAGGAATATTAGTCTGCTCGATGCGAGATGTCAGAGACGCCTCATCGTTATCAACTGTAGCTTCTGCAGCTGTAAGGTTTTCACCTGGGGCTTTATCTTCGCTCTTGCCGCAGGCATTGGTAAGAAGGGCCGAACTCAAATAGAGCGCGACCATACCGACTCTTGATTGAGCCGCGGACTGCACTCGACTCTTAGTGTGATGATTTGAGTTTCTGAGTTTCATAACTTTAAATCCTTCGGAAGAGAGTCTCACCAAAGGGCGAGAGTTTTTTGAAGAGAGTAAAGCTCCTGGCTTGATCCCTGGCTTCTTTTAGTCTTATCGCCTTTCCCATTATAGCACTTTAACCTCGTTTTCTGGCAAAAACGTCAGGTTGCCAGAGTTGAAATATTTAGGTTATCTATCCAAAATGATGGGTAATAATATGGTGAGATTTTAGGTGGCGGCAGGTAGGGGAGAACTCAGATATACGCTCTTAGATTCCTCTCTCCTACAATCTGCTATAAAATCTTTGTCTTTTTGCAAAGAGCAAGATTCGGGGGACGAAAGTGGGTTTAAATCCGACATATCTCATGACCGCAAAAATGTTCGACATCAAAACCCCGGATGGAATCTGCGAGAGTTATGTGGCCTATCCGGAGAACAAGAAAAACCTACCCGTCATACTCTTCTACATGGATGCAATCGGTCTGAGAACGCAGATCTTTGAGATGGTTCAGGTCATCGCCGAACACGGCTACTTTGTAATTGCACCGAATATATTCTATCGCAGCAAAAAGCACCCGATCGCGGATTACGATAAGCT
>SEDW01001064.1 GCA_004193325.1 Pseudomonadota bacterium
GAAGTCCTCGGCAAAGATTCGCAGATTAAGCTCCGCGAAGGGAGCAATGACGAACTCCACACCAAGATGATGCGGGGTGAGATTGCCCTGATCGTGACGAGCAGTCAGGACAAGGGTGCAAGCTATACCCTCGATAATCACAATCCCGAAGCTGTACGGGCCCAAAAGCATGTTGATGATCTCATCCAGCGTTCTGCCGGGCGTAAAGACCTTGTAGCGAACGAAGTCGACACTATTACGGTCGAAGGCGGACGTTATGTCGACTTTTTGATTCCAGGTCTCCTTGGACTTTCGATCATGACGTCGAGTCTCTTCGGTGTGGGAATGACGATCGTTTCGAACCGTAAGGAAAATCTCCTCAAGCGCTATCTCGCGACCCCGATGCGGGCCTACGAATATATCGTTTCGCATGTTCTTGGCCGCATGATGGTTCTCACTGCGGAATTTGTCGCGGTGATGCTGACAGGTTTTATTATCTTCCATTTCAAGGTTTATGGAAATTTCCTGAGCTTTGTCTTCTTCTCAGTTCTCGGTGCGGCCGCGTTTACTTCGCTTGCACTCCTCTGTGCATCACGAACACGAAGCATCCCCATGATCTCAGGTTTGACCAACATCATCTCTCTGCCGATGATGATGCTCTCGGGAGTATTCTTTTCGAAGAATAATTTTCCAGACTGGTTGATCACTGCGACGAGCTACCTGCCGCTCACCGTCCTTAACGATGGTCTACGCCGGATCGCGATCGAGGGACAGCCCTTGCACACCCTAGGCTTTGAGATGGCGATATTGAGTTTCTATCTCATCGTGCCGGCAGTCGTGACGCAAAAAATCTTTAAGTGGTACTGAACGAAGGGGGAGAGTACATACTCTCTCCGGCTCTTTTCATCCTAGAATTCTGCATATCCGCGCGCTCTACCCATCTTCCCAAGTCTTCATCCCATCTTTATCGAGAAGCTACTCTAGCTTCATGAAGAATTGACTCCTGATTAATCCCCCCGCCTCCTAAAGACTCTATATATCGCCCATAACAAGAGACTGTTAAGGAGTGGCCATGCCAATTCAATCGAGCTCGCGCTATCGCCGGACTGCCCTTGTCCCCTTGCTCTTTTCTCTCTTGCTAAGCGTTAGTCTTAGCTCCTGTACGTCCCGTCCCGATTCCAAACAAGCACCAGCAGCGGCGGCAACACCTCCGGCTAACGAAGCGCCGGGAGTTGCCCTGCGGCCTACCTGCGCTTTGCCGAAGACCGCCAAGAGCTTTCAGCTTTCCACACCAGCGGCAAGCGTCGGCGATACGGTCAACGTTTCGTTTGAAGACATTCGTCAGACGATCAACGCCAGCTGCAAATCCTGTCACTTGGCTCCCGGCTCAAACACCGGCGGCTTTAGTTATCAGGACCA
>SEDW01000173.1 GCA_004193325.1 Pseudomonadota bacterium
TTTTAGGAAGTTCCTGGCTCGATCGGCCAACCCGCAAACGACTCCTTCCTGATCTCAGAACCACTTCGCCAAAGCCTCTTTGAGTGCGTCCCGATCAAGATGTTTATCGCTCACCCATGTAACGTATCCGTCTGGTCTTATGAGAAGGGCTTTGAGACCGAGGTCGTCCTTTGCAGAGACCGAGAGGTAATCGACTTTACCCTCAAAGCCTTTTATCACGTCCCGAAGAGCTGTGTTCGATTGCAGCTCTACGAGTAGACCCTTGCCCGAATTCAGTTTGTCTCCGAGCCTTCCCCCACTCTCGAATTCAAAATCCGGAGCACTCATTCCCACAAAAGGATGCTCGCCACCGAGGTCATATCGCAAAGCGATTCCCCAAATCCTGGCAATGAAATGATTCGTCCCATCCACCGTCGTGAGGAGATCTTGAATTAGATTCGCCACCGCTACACCGGAGAGGTTTGGTCTGAGCGTGGCAACCTGCACCCGAGTCCATTCCAAGACTTGAGCCGCAACTGGATGACGTTCCTCTACATAGCTGTCGAGCAGCCCATCAGGGGCGCTGCCTTTGACAGTGGCTGCGAGCTTCCAGCCTAGGTTCATCGCATCGCCAATCCCGGTATTGAGGCCTTGGGCACCCAGTGGCGAATGAATATGGGCGGCATCGCCTGCAAGCAGCACACGACCTTTGCGATAAGTTGTGGCTTGCATGGAGCGATCGGTGAAAGTGGATGCGACATGCAACTTTTTTACGATAACTTCGGTACCGGAAACGTGCCGAAGGACTTTCTGGAAATGTTCGGCTGTGACGGGCTGCGAACGATCGAACTGAGCACCATCGAAATCCATGATATAGATCTGGCCGGGTCCGGCGATGATGTAGAGACCCCGGCCGGTGCGTTGAAAGCCTTCTTTTAAACCTTCAGAATTTTCGAGATCAGCGAGGCCTACATAGCCCGTAAATTCGGGTTCGGTGCCGACGAAATCGAAACCAATTTTCTTACGAACGAAACTTTTCCCGCCATCGCAGCCAACTAACCATTTCGCCTGAAAGGCTTGACCGTCTGCAGTAAGAGTTACGCTGTCATCGTCTTGGATGACATCCGTTACGCTCATTCCCCAGAGGATCTTGACCCCGAGACTTTCAGCTCTCTCCGTGAGGGCGTCACCGATCCTGGCGAGATCAGTGGGGTTTGGTACGAGAGAGGGGCCTTGCAAAACATTTTTATAGCGCGAGAGGTCAAGCTTATTAGCGTCGAGCATCATACCCGCGAAGTGACCACCGAATTGAAAACCATCGGTCTTTTCAAAGCGCGCCGGGCGTTCTTCGGCAGGATCGAAGATCTTATCGATCATGCCTCGGCGGTAGAAGGCCTCGATCGATGAAGTATTCAGGCCCCGGAATCCGAGCGGTGCCGATTTCCATGGCGTGTGGTTGGATTTATCTTTTTCCACGACGAGGACGGACACTCCCGCGAGACCCAGCTCGCAGGCAAGAAAGAGTCCCACAGGTCCACCGCCGGCTATGATTACATCGTATGTCTTATTCATAATATCTTCCCTTCTTGACTGACACTCACTCGTCGGATAAAATGTTAAGTGACTTAAATAATTTATTCAATAAAATTTAGACGAATGAAAAATATTGAGTGAAAACAGGATATTGACTATGAGCCTTAGAGAACTGAAGAAAGAGAAGACCCGCAAAGCCATTTCCGACATGGCGACTCAACTTTTCATGGAACGCGGTTATCACGAAGTGACAACAGCCGAGATCGCACTCAAAGCGGAGGTCTCAGTCCCTACTCTTTTCAAATACTTTCCAACCAAAGAGTCGCTTGTCTTTGACGAGGATTTAGAAACAGAAGCCAAGCTCATTCGATCGGTCACCGATCGGAAAGCGGGCAAGACGGTTCTGGATTCTCTCCTCGATTTTGGTTTGAGTAATGTCGATGCGCTCCAGGACAATGAAAAGCTTCACTTCGCCGACATGATGAAACTGATAGATGACACTCCGGAACTCTCGGTCTACGCGCGGCTGATGTGGACGCGCTACGAGAAGTCCCTCGCCGCCACCATTCGCAAAGAAACCGGCAACAAGGTGGGAACGCTCGAGGCGGATGCAATCGCCCGCTTTGCTCTCGATTCCTATCACAGAGCGCTGGCTGCTCCTCAGCCCAAGGCTTCACTCAAGCGCCTGTTCAAACTTCTGCAAGATGGTTGGCAGGAATAGTCTGTTCTTTAAACGTCTGAATGGAGAACCTCATGTCGAAATCAGAACACTGTCCCATTGCAATCATCGGTGCCGGCCTCGGAGGCCTCACGCTCGCTCGGGTCCTCCACGTTCACGGTATCAAATCCACAATTTTTGAAGCCGAAGCTTCTGCCGAAGCCAGAACTCAAGGAGGCATGCTTGATATTCACGATTACAACGGACAGCTGGCCTTGAAGGATGCCGGACTCTTCGAAGCTTTCCAAAAATTGATCCACCCGGAAGGCGAAGCAACCCGCGTAATCAGTAGCGACGGCATGGTCCTTCTCGATGAAGCCGATGACGGCACAGGCAACAGGCCGGAGGTTCAGCGTGGGGAGTTACGGAGGATTTTGCTCGAATCCCTGCCGAAAGACTGCATACGATGGGGTCACAAGGTGACTGCAGTCCAATCGATTGGAGCCGGCAAGCATCAAGTCACTTTCGTCAACGGCGCGACTCTCACGACGGATCTGCTCGTCGGCGCCGATGGGGCCTGGTCCAAGGTTCGGCCTTTGCTTTCTCCAGAGAAGCCCACCTACACAGGTATCTCCTTCGTCGAGACCTATCTCTACGACTGCGACTCCCGTCATCAGAAGAGTGCCGAAGTAATCGGCAGGGGAGCACTCTTTGCCTTGGCTCCGGGCAAAGGAATTCTCGCCCACCGGGAGCCGGGCGGAGTTCTTCATACCTACGTGGCCTTAAGCAAAGAGGAAGGCTGGCTGGGAAGCATCAATTTTAAGGACTCTGCCAGCGCCCTGAAGGCTGTCGCCGAAGAATTTAAAGGCTGGGCAACAGAATTGAAGGCTTTGATCACAGACAGACGCTTTTGGGCGATGCCGCTCACGTTATGTCGCCGTTCGCTGGAGAAGGAGCGAATCTTGCGATGTATGACGGGGCCGAGCTTGCGAAGGCGATCGCAAAGCATTCAAAAGACATTGAGCTTGCGCTCACACATTATGAAAAAGACCTATTCCCTCGCAGCGCTTTATCAGCCGAGGAAGCGGACAGAAACCTGACACTCTGTTTTGGTGAAAATACACCTTACGGTCTTTTGTCTTTGATCACTGGGAATCAAGTTGTCTGAATCTGATCAATTTGCCTGAACAAAATTTTTCGTCCAATTGAGGAGCATTTAGCATAACAACCCAATCGTGACAGGCGATTTCGATCAGAGCCTTCCTAATATCCTGGACCAGGATTTGCACGCCCACCCATGTTCAAATTCGATGTGGAGAATAATCTCTCGTCGAAATTCCACACATGGGAGCTAGTATGTTTATTCATAACAAAAGACTTCAATATACTGTTCGTGTCAGTGGTACAAATCCAGGCCTCGCAAACCTTCTTCTCGAGCAATTCGGGGGTCCGCAAGGTGAACTTGCAGCCGCATGTCGCTATTTCAACCAGTCGATAGCTGAAACGGATCCAGGACGAAAGGATCTTCTAATGGATATTGCTACCGAGGAGTTGAGTCACCTCGAGGTCATTGGCAATATCGTGGCGATGCTGAACAAAGGAGCTAAGGGAGTCCTGGCAGAGGGAGTCGATAGCGAAGCTGAGATCTATCGGTCTATCACCGGAGCCGGTAACGACAGCCATCTCACCCAGGTGCTCTATGGCGGAGGTCCGGCTTACACCAATTCTGCAGGAGTGCCCTGGAATGCCGGCTACATTGATACTATCGGCGAACCTACAGCAGATCTAAGGTCAAATATTGCGGCTGAGGCTCGAGCCAAGATCATTTATGAGCGTCTGATTAATGTGACGACCGATCCCGGAGTTAAGGATGCCTTGGGTTTTCTGATGACGCGTGAAATTGCTCATCAGAAATCTTTTGAAAAAGCTCTCTATGCTATTGACCATAATTTCCCAGTTGGAAAAATTCCTGGGGATGATCGCTACAGCGATATGTACTTCAGTGATTCGCATGGCGATGGCGACAGCAGAGGTTCATGGAATAGCGGTAGCGAATGGGAGCCGGTCAGTGACCCACTCGCTGTAAGTCCGTTGAATGGCGGCACAGGGAAAGCTTCAGTACAAATGACTGCGAAAGAAGCGAAGCTTATAGAGCAGCTTGCGGCCCGCACGCGCTCCAACCCCACGATAAATCCAGTAACTGGTGCCGACCTCGGCATGGGTGCTCCAGGGGAATTTAAAAGCAGTCGGTCTGAACGTCACTGATCGGAAGAAGATCGGTAATTAATATCCACGGTCTTTTAATATCGGCAAACCAATGACAAAAAAGGTCCTCTGGGAAACCAGAGGATTTTCATCCTGTCGGTGCCTTGAACATTTCACCTAGATTATTTTCCGAGAAAATAACATCTGTTTAGATGGAGACAATTCTTTTGAATAAATCATATTCTTGAAACATTGATTACAAATAGGAACGTACCTAAGGACCCCGTCATTCGCGATAGGGTAGCTTATCCACTCTCCATCGCAGAGGTTTCGAACGCAATGGTAACAAGAACCGTTGGATACAACAGTATCGAGCATAAATTCTCCTGAGTTTCGGTAACTTGTTTTCACAGTAGCACGAAGGAGAAAAAATGTTTCCAGGGAGAGTATGTAGTGGCAGCAATATATACTTTTAATAAAATATAAGCATTTTAATATACTTCGTTACTCACGCAGCGTAAGCCTTGCCTCCTAAATGGAGTAACAACTATGTGCAACGAAAAAGTCACGCTTTCGACATTCATCTATTCTATCAGTGGTTGGAAACATTTTGTGCTTCCAAGGGAATACTCGGACGAACACGGTGGACTCAGAGTGCTTCTTCTATTCAATGAACTGAATGAAGATAAACGATTCATCTATTTTTTCATATGTTGGGACAGTCGGGGTATTGCAGTTATGAATCGACTGGAGGAGGATGGGACTTACTCACACCTACAGACCATTCAAGTTCTCAGTGAAGAAGTCGACGTCAAATCATGGCTCACGAAACTTGGAGCATGGCCTTTGAACTGGTTAGCGGAAAATGAAGCCCCGCGCCTCTATGATAAAAACTCGGAAATTTTAGCTTCAAATTCTTACAACGGTTCTCAACAATATTGATCTCACATCTGTAATAGGCAAGGCTAGATGTACTTCATTTCAAGGCGCCGCAGTTTTCTAGTACTACTCATAAGGCGTACTTCCTTCCATCGATGGGAATATCTATGGTGAAGGTTGTACCGAGTGCCAGTGAACTGTCGACAATCAGGCTTCCGCCGTGTGCCTCTGCAACTGCGCGAACGTAAGGAAGACCAAGTCCCCATCCTTCGTCCCTTCCTTCTTGGGCAGACAGCGACCGTTCGTAAGGCAAGAAAATTTTATCCTGCTCAGATTTCGGTATTGGGTCACCACTGTTATGAACAGACAAGACGAGTCTTTCGTGATCAAGGATAACTTCAATTTTGATAGGCTGGTCTTTGGATCCATATTTAATCGCATTACTAACGAGGTTGTCTAATGACCTAACCAAATCAAGGACGCTCCAAAAGCCGACAATCTTTTCACCATGGGTAACAATTCGACCTTTTGCACGCAAGCGGAATTGACTAACGCATCGTCCTACGACTTCGTTGATACAACACTCTTCGATATGGAGCTTGATCCTCGAATGATTAGCAGCCAGGCTTGAATTAAGTACGGCAACGAGTAAGTCGTCAGCTTTTTCTGCATTGCTCGAGATCATAGAAACCAGTTCTGTTGTATCTCCGTCAGGCTTCATTTCTTCTCGAAGCAGGTCGCTAGCCATTTTAATCGTACTTATAGGATTTCGGATGTCGTGACTTAAGGTGGCTATGAAAGTTCTCCTCAGATCCTCCTGTATTGCGGCATAGCTGTTGATCGAGGCCTGAATACCTAAGATAAACGATTTATCAATGATCGCGATGTCTGCTTTGGTTAACTCATCTTTCGCATCGAGTTCTTCGGTGATGATGTCCCTACTCAAAATATATTCAGTGACGATCTGGCTAAGCGTAAATTCTGTCATGATGAATCTTTCGCGCCCGTGCGCTTCGGCTATCGTCGAGTTTTCGGTGGCATCTTCTCGAGGAAAATCTGGAGTCAAAGCTTCTGCCAGATTCGCAATGAAGGTGGGGAAGGTGTTCATAAGAACGGGTTCTCTCAGATCGCGTGATGAAGGAATTGCTGTTTTAACCCGCTCAGCCCAGAGCTTTTCAATCTTGTCGCTTTTTTGAATAAGCGTCTGACTCATTTTGGAAAGTTTGGAAATATCTGGAAATCGATCGGTTGCTACAGACATAATAATTCATCTCCAGTAGATGAAGGAAGTCTGCGCATTTGATCGGAAAAGATCGAGGTGTTTTTCTTGCTTTGGCGACTGCGATTCTATGGTAGGAGACGCTTAGGAAGTTTGTCAGCCATAGAATCAGATAGTTCTGGTGAATTACTCGATTCCGGTTTTCGTGCGCATATCGACGCATTTTTGTACAAAGTCGGGACCCGCTTCGATCCACCCAGCGGCTCGGGCATTGGTGACAAACTGTGAGGCATATATGCAATGCATTCTCGTGTTGGGATGAGGATAGTCCCAGGATTTCAGCCTGAGAGGTGTTTTGCAGAACTCTTTATTTCCTCCCGAAGTAAACCCGAAGATCGTTCCCGAATAGCAGGCATTATGCGAATCAAACCCGTAAAGAGCCGGACTCACAATAGTCTTCTGGAGAATTTCATCGGCCTCGAAGAGGACAAGGTCAAGACCTTCCGCTCGAAATTTTCCGATGAGTCCGGCCACACCTTTATTATGGTTGATGCTTAGATATTCGAGCGTCTCAAAGGATGCGAGCTTGATGAGATTACTCGGATCAGGCGGCAGCCCCGCAAGAACCGGCATGTTTCCGAGACTGATACGGGTAAATCCGAGCACCTTAAGCCTTTGGATTGCTTTGTCCAGATCATTGATCGTCTCATCGACCAGTTTTTGAGCCTTTGCCCGGTTCACTCTTCCATCGGAATCTTGTACATCCCGACCATGGATAAAATAGTTATTCGGTCCCGCCCAGATCGAAACGAGGGTGTTGGCGCCGGAAAGATCGACGGTTCCCTTCTTCTGATCATTGGCGAATTGTTCGATCTGATCCAGCAAAGAAGTCAGGACTAGATCCTGGAACGTATCTTTGATTTTGAACGGATTAAGGTAGGCTAACCAAGAGAACAGGCTATCGCCTCTCTCCTTCGACGTCCCAGAGCCACCGACCGCATAACTCTTCATCGTCCAATCCGCACCTCCGCTCACATATTCAGTCCACACCGGACCATTGCTAAAGTGGTTGAACCAATACTTGCATTTCGGCACTAGGAGATCCCTGGTTTTACGGCCGAGCTCGCCGGAATCGGACAGACTGTCGCCGAAGACCAGGAAATTTTTGATTGAAGGAGCTGTAATTTGACCGGCAAGATATTGTTTTTGATCCTGATCGAAATACATTGTCGATGCATTCTCGCCACTGCAGGCGAATGGTAAGGCTTTAACAACGCTGCTCGAGTCGCTTCCGCATGCGGAGAGCGCCAGGAAAAGACTTAAGGAACTCAGAGTTTTGTAAGACAACAAAGTTTTCATGGCTACCAATCTTATCAAGGCGCTGGCGGATAAATCTTCAGCAAAATGGGACAAGTTACCGAAATTTACTCAGCTTGGTGAAGGATCTGGAACTTCCATATCAGTTGACGCCAAGTCAGCGCCTGAACCGGCTTCGGTGGATCCTAGCTTCGTATCAGATGCACCATCTGGCCGGCGGTGGCCTTTGGCATTTGCACCGCGTTTGTCCGCGAGAGGTTCTTGTTCGGTCATGGAATTCTCCTTGGTTTGATTATTGCTAGACTCAGCTGCAGTGAGCATTGCTCGCAACAAAGATCTCTCAAGAGGACGCTAATACAAGCTGGAATCAAATGATCGTAGATATTTTTCTTTTGAGAATCAGTGAATGCATGGAGTTCAACTGTAACAAGAGATCCATAGCTTGAAGGAAGAATATCCATGAAAGGACCTCAGTTACTCGCTCTTTTGCTCATGGCCTCGGTGCAGAGGGAGCAGAGACAATCTTAAAAGGGTGCGGCCTTCGTCGTTCGATTTCTCGAACTCTCAAGCTTGTTTACAAATGATAACGAGCCAAAATTTTTTTGAATTACCCTTGCCCTCGACCTTGACGGCATGAACGGAAAACATTCCCGAAATGACTCTTTTCGTTCTCATATCATGTGTTTATGTCTCAGCATCGAAAGATCAGCATTCCGCCTTCCACACTTTTAGTTAAAGCTCTGTGGATCGTCATTGAATCTAAGAGTGCGCAATTTTCTAAAAAACTTTTCACTCTAAAAATTTTTGATCTGCCGCTGTTATCGTCGTACGTCGATTACTATCACTGATATGGAGTTATTCATGGCAACTAAGAAGCCGGGTGAAAATCCTTCCTCTCAAACGAAATCGCCAGCGAAGCCTGCCGATGCCGCTACGACAAGCGCACGCTCGACTCAGGGTGGCCCATCGAACAAGGCTGCTTCAGGGATTGAGGACGCCTATACGAAAAAGATGCACGATACAGGGGATCTGGTTGCCAGTTTTCCTTTCAATAAGAATAAACCGTCGGAGTATGGGGAGTCATCCGGCTCACCACGTGAGGGTCAGACTGTCGAGCCTGCCACTCCTAATGTCACGGCAAGTACAATGACCGAAGGCGTCGCATCGGACAAAGTCGGTGGGCCCAATCCTCGATTGAGCTATAACCCGGGTAATGATCCATTGGATCGCGTACGGGTGGATTCGTCAGGCCGTGTGCTCACGACCAATCAAGGTGTGCCGGTTGCTGATAATCAACATTCTCTCAAAGCAGGCCTTCGGGGACCCGCCCTTCTCGAAGATTTCATTCTTCGTGAGAAAATCACTCATTTTGACCACGAACGTATTCCTGAGCGGATTGTGCATGCCCGTGGTTCGGCTGCTCACGGATACTTTGAGTGCTACGCACCCCAAACCAAATTGACACAGGCTTCGGTCTTTGCGGAGAAGGGTAAGAGAACACCCGTCTTTGTTCGCTTCTCCACTGTTCTTGGTGAACGCGGTTCTGCGGACACGGTAAGGGACGTCCGCGGCTTTGCTGTTAAGTTTTACACGGACCAGGGAAACTGGGATCTCGTTGGTAACAACATTCCAGTGTTCTTCATCCAAGATGCTATGAAGTTTCCAGATTTGATCCACGCTGCCAAGCCTGAGCCGCATTTCGCAATGCCACAAGCCGCGACTGCACACGACACGTTCTGGGACTTTGTCTCACTCATGCCGGAGTCTACTCACATGCTCATGTGGAGCGGATGCGGACTTCCATCGTCGCGATCTTTGGGAAGCGATTGAGTCTGGGAATTTTCCAGAGTATGAGCTCTTATTCCAAACCTTTAGCGAAGAGCAGGCCCAGAAATTCAGCTTCGATATTCTCGATGCGACCAAACTCATTCCTGAAGAACTTATCCCGCTTGTGCCAGTCGGTAGAATGGTTCTCAATCGGAACCCCGACAACTTTTTTGCAGAAACTGAGCAGGTTGCATTCTGTACCGCTCATGTAGTGCCAGGGATCGATTTTACTAATGATCCACTCCTAGCTGGTCGTATCCACTCCTATGTCGATACTCAGATCTCCCGTTTGGGTGGCCCCAACTTCCACGAGATCCCAATCAACGCTCCGGTTGCTCAGGCTCATAACAACCAACGCGATGGCATGCATCGTCAGGCGATCAATCGCGGACGTGTGGCCTACGAACCGAACTCTTTGGGCGGCGGCTGTCCTTTCCAGGCTGGTGCAGCAGGCTTCACGTCTTTCCGTGAGCCACTTGAAGGCGATAAGGTTCGCGGCAGCCCTGAGAAGTTTGCCGAACATTACCTACAGGCCAAACTCTTTCTCGACAGTCAGACTCCAATCGAGAAAGCGCATATCCTTCGTGCTTTCCGCTTCGAGTTAACCCGGGTGCAGGTTCCAGCGATTCGTGAGCGTATGGTTTCTTCCTTGAGAAACGTTGACGAGAAGTTTGCGAGCGATCTTGCCGCTGAGCTTGGCATTCCCTTGCCCAAGGCGATGCCGAGAGCAATTGCTCAGGTTCCTAAGGCTGAACTCAGTTCTGCTCCCTCGCTCTCGATTCTTTCCCATCCAGGTGATGGAAGTATCAAGACGAGAAAGATTGCCATCCTGGTGACGAATGGTTCTGACCTTGAGTCTGCTCAGGCTTTGCATGCAGAACTAGCCAAAGCAGGAGCTGTCCCGCGTTATGTGGGAGCTCGTCTCGGTAGTATCAGCTCGGGTGGCCAAAAGATCGATGTCGAGGGCACACTTGAAACGATGCCTTCGGTGATTTTCGATGCTGTAGCAGTCCCAGGTGGTAAAGACGCGGCCAAAGCCTTGGCCGGTCTTGGTCACGCACTTGAGTTCATCAAAGACCAATATCGTCATGCGAAACCAATCCTCGCCCTCGGTGATGCAGTGGACTTTGTCGAAGCAGCGGGCGCGAAGGATAAATTTCCATCTGGTGCGAAAGATACAGGCGCAATTTTCGAGAGAAAATCATCTGCATCGGCCGCTATTCCATTGTTTGTCGACGCGATTGCAAAGCATCGACACCACGGTCGCGAGATGGATCCGCCTCCAGTTTAATGTTTATGTCTAAAAGTTAAGAGAAGGCCTCGCTGTCATGGCGAGGCCTTTTCATTCGTGCGCCCGGCAGGGCGCACCTACTCCGAGGTGAAAGTCCTCTATGCACCCGGTAAGGGGAAGCATTAGCTGAACGGCAAGGGTGTCCATCGCGAGGTGGAATCTGAAGGAAGCCGAAGGCAAAACACTGGCCTGACGTACAGAAACTGCATATGAGGCTGCTTTGTGGGGTGAGATTGCGAATGTCATCAAAGCCCAATACTTACACGGAACACACAGCAGTAGATGCAGCGGGCATAAGTGTGAAGGTGGGTGTGCATTACCCGGGGAGATCTGATACCACTGAGGTTGCGAGACTTCGGGAGACTATCAGAAGTCAGCAGCGGGCATACTAAGGCTGCTCGATCCAGTCGAAGGCCCAAACATTTAAATAAGGTAGGGAACCTAAATCTCATGAGTGGAAAAGACCTAGACCAGAAGGCTGAAATGCCGGAAACCTTGGAGGATGGTAGCGCTCGGAAAGTGCAAGAGTATCCCGAAGGTGGGTCCAACGCTCGGGCGACAAAGGATCTTCATCCGCCTAAGCTCACAGATCTGATGACTGCGGTGATCGAACGCGAAAACATGCTGAAGGCCACTCGAAAAGTAATAAGTAACGGCGGAGCTGCCGGTATCGACAGGATGTCGACCGACGAGATTCAAAGTTATTTATTAAAAGAATGGCCACGAATCAAACGAGAGCTAGTTGAGGAACGCTACAAACCGCAACCCGCGTTGCGTGTGGAAATTCCGAAGCCTAATGGAGGGGTACGAAAGCTTGGTATCCCTACGGTTTTGGATCGCGTTATTCAACAAGCAATCCTCCAAGTTCTCAGTCCCATATTTGAACCGACATTCTCTGACTCAAGCTATGGATTCCGGCCCGAACGGAGCGCTCATCAGGCGATTTGTAAGGCCCAGGGCTTTGTGCGTGAAGGTCATCGTTTTGTCGTCGATGTGGATCTGGAACAGTTCTTCGATCGGGTAAATCACGATATTTTGATGGCGCGAATCTACCGTCGAGTGGGCGATAAAACCCTTCTTCGTCTGATACGCAGCTATCTGAAATCGGGAGTCATGGTTGGTAAGGATTTAGAACCGACCGATCTCGGGACGCCGCAAGGTGGACCGCTTTCGCCGCTCTTATCGAATATCTTACTCAATGATCTGGATCGAGAGCTGGAAAGTCGAAACCACAAGTTCGTTCGTTACGCCGATGACTGTAACATTTATGTTAAGTCACAGGCAGCGGGAGATCGTGTCCTCGAATCCATCACGACTTATCTCGAAAAGAGCCTGAAACTAAAGGTTAACTCCGCGAAAAGCGCAGTGGATCGTCCCTGGAATAGAAAGTTCCTTGGCTACTCGATTTCGTGGCATAAACTTATGCCTAAGAGAAAAGTAGCTAAGGCAGCTCTGGTAAGCTTCAAAGGCAAGATCAGAGATTTATTCCGACAAGGTAGAGGAAGAAATGTTGAGCGTTTCACCAAAGAGAACTTATATCCATTCCTGAAAGGTTGGATAAACTACTTCGGTCACGCCGAAGAAAAAGGGATCTTCGAAACGCTTGATCAGTGGATTAGACGGAAACTACGCGGCCTCATATGGAGGCAATGGAAGAACCCCAGTACGCGTTTCGTACGTCTGAGAGCCGCAGGGCATTCAGAAGAACGAGCGAGGAAGGGCGCTTCCAATGGTCGTGGTCCATGGTGGAACTCGGATGCTTCTCACATGCACTGGGCATTTAAGAATGCTTACTTCATGGAGCTTGGATTGGTGTCACTGCGGAAAGAGGCTGAAAAGCTCAAGTCTATTTAAATGAACCGCCGAATACGGAAC
>SEDW01001065.1 GCA_004193325.1 Pseudomonadota bacterium
CCCGAGAGAACATCCACGCCCCAAAACCCGAGATTGCTCGTGGCCGTACTGCCCATCTTAACCAGAGCGTTGGTACCGTTCAAAGAGAGAAAAAATCCAACTGAGTTGTCGCCGCTATCGAAGAGATACATCCCGCTACCGGCAGGACCGATAGGTCCCAGTCCGCCCGTGGCTCCAGCCGCTCCAGTGCTTCCTGTTGCTCCGGCCGCTCCTGTGGCACCTGTAGGACCTTTCAGATCGATAACCTGCCAGCCATCAGCCGAACAGAATTGAAACTGACTCGACTCTTGAACATAGATCGTTCGTCCCACATCGGCTTTTCCGCAACTGGGAAGCGCCATGCCTTTTAGAATCATTTCAAGGCCGTTATGAAGAGGGATGGACGCAAGCTTTTGAGTTGCTGCCACTTCGCGATCAAAGCTCACGACCTGAAACCAGCCAAAATAAAGACTCGGATAAAGGATGTTGTTGCTCTGATCGAAGGAAAGTTCCGAGGCCGGTTTGAAGCCGATGATATTTTCGCCAGACGATTGAGACTGGATGCGATAGACCACACCGAGCTTTTTAAGAGTCTCAGGACTCACTGCGAGCGAGAGGCCGACCGGCAGTGGAAGGGCCACAATCATGGGCTTTTTGAGATCGATGGGTTTCGACGAGGTGATTTGCACAGCGGAGCCACTCGAAGCGACTGCAGCTGCATCGAGCGCGAGTTCACCAACTAAAAGATCCTTATCGAGACTCATGCCTTCGCGCATCGTGATGTCGGTGGCAATGGCGAGACTGCCAATGGGAAAGGCGACGGAAACGCCGGAAATATTGCTACTCGCACTTGCTTTGAGAAGCTGTGCAGTCGCGGAGCTGGGATCGAAGCTTCCTGTGACGACGCCGCCTGTATCCGATTGCACCGGAGCATCTGTGCCCGAGGGAAGACGGGCACCAAAAATTGGTTTAGAAGGCGACGAACTTCCACAATGAGTGGATCCCAAAACGAAAACAATTCCTAGGCCGAAGGACGCGCAGACGCGGATAAGCTTCATAGGAACTCCAGATTGTATGAGTTTGGCTGAAGCTTATCACAATCGATTATTTAGAAGCAATTTAAGATACTGCAGCACGCTGCTCGCCCTTGAGGCGATAGCAAAGAAACGCAGCTATAAGCGACCCGACCAAAGCCATAGCTGCTCCCACATATTGAGCCGAGTAAAGGGCATAGCCAAGACTCAAAGGAATGCCGGCGAGGAATGCTCCCAGTGCATTGCCGACGTTGAATCCGGCCTGACCAAGTGAGGCTCCGAAGGTTTCAGACTCCTGCGAATGACCGATGAGAAAGACCTGGATAGGCGCTCCCATTGCCAACGAATTTGCTCCGGTGCAAAACGTCAGAAGAATCATGGCGAAGTGATTGCCCACCGTCATACCAAGACCCGCTGTTGCCATGATCCAGGGAATCGCTGAGGCTTGAAACCCTGTGACATTCATTAACATCGGCGTGATGTAACTAAACCAGGCAAAGAATCCGCCGAAGCCGATGGCTGTGATGATGAGGCCCAGCCAAAGGTCTACTTTTCTGAGGAGCACGAGATCATTCTTCAGACTTCCCTTGGGATTCCCCTCCATGATCGGTATCCATCGGGCTATGGCTAAGATGGTGAGCAGTCCGATAAACGACACCATGACAAAGGCGAGACGCCAGCCGAAGTTGTGCCCCACATAGGTGCCGAGTGGAACACCGACGACGTTGGCAATTGTCAGTCCTGAGAACATTGCAGCGACAGCAGCGGCCGCTTTACCCTTGTCGGCGAGTCGACTTGCAACGACCGCACCGACACCGAAAAACGCTCCGTGAGGGAGCCCGGCGAGAAAACGCGAAACGAAGAGCAGGTCATAGGTCGAAGCGAAGGATGAGGCTGCGTTGCCGACGGTGAAGAGAGCCATCAAAGCGAGCAGCACTTTCTTGGGCGAATACCTGCTCGTGAAAATTGTGAGGATTGGCGCACCAACGACCACCCCAAGAGCATAGGCCGATATTACATGACCGACTTCGGCGATGCTGACTTGGAACGAACCCGCGATATCCGGGAGAAGGCCCATGATGACGAACTCGGTCATGCCGATACCAAAACCGCCAATGGCAAGGGAGAGAAGGCTTTTTCTGAGGCTC
>SEDW01001066.1 GCA_004193325.1 Pseudomonadota bacterium
CCGAAGTCATGGACGAGTTAAACGACATCGACTGCATCATTCACGCGGCGGCTCTCTATGATTTAAATGCAGGTCATGAAGAACTCTTCCGTCACAACGTGATGGGAACCGCGAATCTCTTGCACCTGGCGCGACTGCTCAAGAAAACGCCTCATTTCGCGCACATCAGTACCATTGCCATTGCCGGCAATGCGGCGATAAATTTCGATGAAAGTATCTTCGATGTGGGTCAGTCATTCCCCGATGAATATGCCTCGACCAAGTTCGCTGCTGAGCATCTGGTCCGCAGTGCTAACGATCTCTCGTCGCGAAGCGTCTATCGCCTCGGAATCGTCGTCGGATCGAGCATCGACGGCTCGATGACCAAGATCGATGGGCCTTATGTCTTGCAAAGAATTATCAAGAGCCTTGTGCCTTTGAAATCACAAATCGAAAAATTGAAATTTCTGCCCTTGCCCTATCACGAAGGCTCGCGGCTCTATATCATTCCCGTGGATATCGCATCCCAGATCATCGTCAAACTCACTCAGAAGGTGGCGACCCGACCTGGCATCAGCACTTTCCACGTGACTGGCGGAGGTCGTGGCGTTTCCGTTCGACGCGCGCTCCAAACGATCCTTGCTCACTATGATATTGCGATGAACCCAATCCCCTTGCCGAAGTTTGTCCTTGTCCCATCGATATTGAGAGCCATCAAGGTCCCAGTCAATGCCGGCGAATATCTGCATACGAAGTGGACCTTCAGCTCGAAAAACCTCGAAAAGGAACTCGTAGGCTTCCGCTATCCTAGCTACGCGCACTTTTCCAAACGCATCATGACCTATGCTGACCAACATCTCTTCAAGAAGGGGGCTAAAAAATGAAACACATTCTTAGTCTTTCCGTCGGTTCCTCCCGTGCCAGTACCAGCGAAGTCATTCGCTTTGAGACTAGTCAGGTGCGCCTGACCCAGCTGGGCGTTGACTTCAACGCAGACCTTTTTGAATCGGTGCTGAGAAGCTACGACGGCAAGTGTGATGCGATCTGCATTAACTACCTGCCGCCGGCCATCTATCTGCGCAAAGCGACGATTCAGCACCAGATCTTTGAACGTATCGATCGCGCGGTCCAGGAAACTCCTGTGTTCTTTGGCCATCATTTGCGTTCGATCGTGATGAACTGGACGATTCGTAAGGGCATGGAAACGGGACAATTCCGTTGTGAGAACGCAAACTTTCTCTTCCTGACCGCTCTCACTATGCACGACCTTGCCAAGTCGCTGGAACCCGTCTGTCTTTCGACTCGCTACCTCGACGCCTGGACCTATCTCCGCGCGCCGATCGCTATCAAGAGTCTGGCAGAACTTGAAAAATGGGTCGCTATCGGCGGCAAACGCCTCAAAGATAAAGAACTCAA
>SEDW01001067.1 GCA_004193325.1 Pseudomonadota bacterium
ACATTATAAATCTTCTTCCTATGAAGTTCTCGTGGTGCATTGATGGAATCGGCTCTTGGAACTCAAAGGGACTACTTTAAAAATCTCTACCGTCAATCGGATGACCCTTTTCGAAACTGGGTCAACGATTACGAAGAACGAAAACGCAATATTGCACTGAACATCCTCCGTGAGCCGCAATACGGGCGAATTTTTGAGCCCGGCTGTGGCAATGGCGGCCTATCGAAAGAGCTGTCTAAACGTGGGAGGAGTGTTCTCTCTGTCGATTGGTCGAAGGAGGCTTTACTTGCAGCCAAAGACTACTGTTCGGCCGGCAATGTCGAATTTAGGGAAATGAATTTTCCTACCGAAACGCCTTTGGACGTTGAAACGGGATTTGATCTGATGGTGGTGAGCGAATTGCTTTACTACTATTCCAAAACCGATCTTGAACGGTTTTTTGAGGTCGTTCCCAAAATCCTTAAGCCCAACGGTGAAATCCTCATGATTCACTGGCGCGGTCTCTCCGATCATTATCCCTCGAACGGTGATGCGGTGCACCGAAGATTTCATCAGCACAGTGCGGTGAATGTTCTTGAGACTTTCGAAGATCCAAACTTTTTGATCTCATTAGGAAGATGGCAATGAGCCCTATCAATATTTTGATCGTCGTTCCAGCCTGTAACGAGGAAGACAGCATCGGCGATACAATATCTTCGATCCGGCAATCGATTGCTCATTGTTCAAAAGCTTATCTGAACGCCACGATCATGGTCGTCTGCGACAGCTGCGAGGATGACACCTATTTTGAAGCAGAACGCGCTCTCGTAGGCTGCTCCTCACTCGTGGTCAAAGTTAATTTTCGGAACGTGGGCAGAACCCGAGACTGGGGCGTTAGACTCGGTCTCAGTCATCAGCCCGACACGGACTGGATTGCTTTCACCGATGCCGATTCGCTTGTGCTCAATGATTGGATGAGTCGTCAGGTGGAAGCCTATCGAAGGGGTTACGATGCTTTTTTTGGACGGGTGCAGTTCGACAGCAGCTCGCCTGTTTTAGAACAGTTCCGTTCGAACTATCAGTCGCAAACGCACCGCTACATTCACGGCGCGAATATGGGGCTGAGCCTCAGTGCTTACCTGAAAGTTGGCGGAATTCCACTCCTGACAGCTCACGAAGATAAGTTTCTGGTCGATCGTCTGGAAGAACAAAATCTCAATCTCTTCTGGGATAGCAGCGAAGCCGTGCAGACGAGTGTGCGGATGGTAGGACGGGCCCCTGAGGGCTTTGCAGCGACTCTTGCTCAATTTGCGCAGAGTTATACAAGCTTCATTTAAATGTTAAGTGAGAAAGGCCTGGCTCCTCGAGCCAGGCCTATTTTTTTAGGGTTTTTTAGGCTTGTCCGGTCTTTGGAAT
>SEDW01001068.1 GCA_004193325.1 Pseudomonadota bacterium
GTGCAAAAACTCCCGCGCCTCATCGAAGGCAAAGTCGCTTGCGGCCATTGTCAAAAAATGACTTCGTTTCGTTTCTTCTTTATGAACCCGCGATACTACGAGATCTGTGAACATTGCAAAACGGGTTACGAGGTACTCTGGCCAGCAAGTGAGGCCTGATGTGTCGAAGTCCGGCAAAGCGAAGACGCCTGAGAATAGTCCTTTGGGCGAGGATCTGGCTTACGACATCCTCAACTCCTGCCGCCAGCTCGTGAGTCTGGTGCACAAGACCTCGCGCGCGACGGAAAAGGAATTGGGCCTGAGTTCGGCGCAACTCTACGTTCTGAGCATCATAGGCAGTTCGGAGGGAGCGGTCTCGGTCAACGAGATTGCAAGCAGCACCCGCACCCATCAATCGTCCGTTTCTGTTGTGGTAAAAAAACTTCAGGAGAAAGACTTGATTTCGACTCGCCCCTCCAAAGAGGATGCACGTCGGCTTGAGATTCGAATTCTCGCGAAGGGGAAAAAGCTTTTGCTGGAATCAGCTTCCAAGGAGACCTTGCCCGACACATTTCTCAAGGCCATCCGGGAATTCAAAGAGGATGAAGGCAGAGATTTAAAACGTCTCCTCGAGCAGCTTCTAAAAGCTGCGAATGGGAACGATGCGGATGCGCGACTCTTTCTCGAAAATGATTGAAGACTAGGGGATTTTCTTAGCCCGAAGCTTCGCCATCACGGCCGTGGGCGAACTGAGACCGTCCATACGGATCCAGGCGCCTCCCTTAGACCTCAAGACGAGCATCGGGGAATGCATCTCCTTATCGATCAGAGGCGCCCCATAGACACGCTCTGAGATGAGGTTGAGATCCTCGCGTTTTCCCGTCACAAAAGTCCAACCAGGTTTTGCACCAATATCCTTGCCCCAATCTTTCAAAGCTTTGGCATCATCGTGCTCGGGATCAATCGTGATCGAGATGAGTTTGACATCGGTCTTTCCCAACGCCTTTTGAAGACTGACGAAACGCCGGCCGAGCGTCGGACAGATGCCGCCGCAATTGGTGTAGAGAAAGTTGATGACGGCTGGCGAATCCTCAACGACGTCTTTGAAGAAGGCCCGGGCCTTGCCGTCCTGATCGGTGACCTGGATATCAGAGACGATCGATGCGGACGCTAGGTTTTGATCATTGGCTTTAGCTAAGGGGCTGGCAGCGATAAGGAGGGCGAGAAGGCTAATCGATTTGAGGGATTTCATAAGGCCTCCGATAAGAATCCCTATATCTTAGCAGTTTTTTGGCAGGAAAAGAAAAAGGCGTCAAACCCATTGCTGAGTTTGTCGCCCTAAACTTCCGGAGATCCTTAAACCTGCTGAATACCTACCAGCTGCCAGGCTGCATAAGCGGTCTGACGGCAGAAG
>SEDW01001069.1 GCA_004193325.1 Pseudomonadota bacterium
ACACCGACGTCGTGCAAAGTCTTGAGCTGAGCTGCATTGAGAGAAGGCTTGTTCCACTCGCTCTCAGGCAACGCGACTTTATCGCAATGACCCGAACTGATGCGGCGGAAGGCTTCTTTCTTCTCAACGATTTCAGAATTTGTCATGGCACCTGTGTCACGAGCAATCCAGAAGGTATCGGCATCGAGAGCACCCGACACGAGACCCTCGCCAACGCCGTGCACAGCACTGACAACAAAATTGGCGAGATCGTTCGTCATGGGATCGCAAGTGAAGAGAACGCCAGACTGTTCCGGATCCACCATCCACTGAAAGACAACGGCAACACTGATACCTGAGAGAGCCAGGTTATTTTCTTTACGATAAAAGAGGCAACGATCCGAGAATCCTGAAGCCCAGCAGAGGCGAAGGTATTTCAGAGCGTCGTCGGCACTCCCTACATAGAGATAGCTCGAGAGCTGTCCCGCAAAGGAATGACCTGCACCATCTTCGTCCGTAGCCGAAGACCGGACGGAGATCAATCCACCTTTTGATACCAAGGCATAAGCTTCGTCAGCCAGAGCTTTAACACTCTTAGGCATCGGTGCCTTGACAATGATCTCTTCGATGTTTTTTGAAACGATGTCAGCGGTCAAAGAACCGTCGACAAACTTTTTGAGCTCGGCCTCGATCGTGACTTCGATATTCGCATCGCGAATAAAAGTCTCGTACACCGATCGACCGAGCACGGTCCAATCAGGGACCTGCACGCCGATGCTCGACATGAGATAGAGGTTATACCCTTTTCCGCCAGCTTCTCTCTTCGCAAAGTTCTTTGTCGAATTCTTCCGAACGAGCATGAGATATCTTCCTTGTCTAAAGAATCAATGTGTTAATTAGAGAGCCGCGCCTTGATACGTGAGTAGGATATAGAAGATCAGCAGATAGGCGCCCGTGATACCCCGAAATGCTTTAGCCGAACGAGTCGACTTCGAGACTGCTAGGTAGACACCCGCAAGGAGCGGAATCAGAGCCGCCACGGCTTGAATCATAAAACCATTCAGTGGCATTTTGTAGAGGACAAGCAGCGCGATAGCCACCTGGCTCAGACTCAAGGCCACCGCACCCAACACCCCGAAGAGTGAGGAATAGCTTTCCACGTGAGGTCTCTCCTCATCCGGCGCAAAGGTCTTGCGCGCAAATTCAAAGAGGTTAAACAAGGCCCAGTTGATCGGCGCGATCCAGATCACCGTCATCAGCATCTGTTCGTTCACTGCCCCAACCGTTTGAGCGGCGAGGGAAAGGCCGAGCAGCATCGAGACAAAGGTATGAGTCACAGCATAGGTCGTCAGATGACGACTCAGCCATTTGCCGATAAAAAATTCTTTGTACATGAGAAAGCTATAGGCCAT
>SEDW01001070.1 GCA_004193325.1 Pseudomonadota bacterium
AGGCCTCGATCAATTCCCCCGTGAGGATTGGCCCAAGGTGAAATGGGTTCATTTTGCCTTTCAGATCATGGTCGGCATCGGCAGTCTCCTCGCTGCTGTTGCAGCTCTCTTCCTCTGGAAAACCTATATCCGTAAGGGCCACTGGTCCCGGCCCTTACTCTGGCTCTTCGTCCTTTGTGCCCCCTTGGGATTTGTGGCCCTCGAGGCCGGCTGGATCGTGACTGAACTCGGGCGGCAGCCCTGGATCATCTACGGGATCATGCGAACCTCAGAGGCCGTCAGCGCTATCCCAGGCCTTGGCTTTCACTTTGGTCTCTTCATCGTCGTCTACGGCATCGTGGGAGTGATCTGCATGCTGCTCCTCTACCGGCTTATTCGCAGCTATCAGAAACCACAGGGGACGGCTTATGGTGCTTGATCTTATCAGTCTCATCAGCTTCGTCGCCCTGGTCCTCTATCTCATCTTCGGGGGTGCGGATTATGGTGCCGGCATCCTCGAACTTTTTCGTTTTCACAATAACGTCCGCGATGAACAGGAACAGCTCATCTCAAAGGCCATGGGGCCCGTGTGGGAGGCGAATCACATCTGGCTCATCCTTTTGATCGTGATTCTCTTCAACGGTTTTCCCGATATGTATGTGACGATCACCAATGCCCTGCATGTTCCGCTCGTCGCCATTCTCCTCGGCATCGTGGTGCGCGGCGTGACCTTCACCTATCGGCATTACGATACCTCCCATCAGCTCGATCGCTTCTACACCTGGGCCTTTGCCTTGAGCAGTCTATGGACAAGCGTATGGCTGGGAGTTGCCGTTGGTGCCGCCGTTCTGGGGCGTATCGATCCTTTGGCGACCGATGCTTACAGTCTCTACATTGCTCCTTGGGATAATCCCTTTGCTTTTTCGGTCGGCCTATTTATGGCAACACTTTTTGCATTCCTGGCTTCCGCTTTTTTGATTGGAGAAGCGGAGTCAGAACGCATGAAAAAGTTTTTTTCGCGGCGCGCCCTGGCGTCCAACATCGCTTCGATCGCTTCTGGAGCTCTCGTCTTTCTCACGGCCCACTGGGAGAATTATCCGCTGGCCCGCGAATTTGCGTCGAACCGTTACTCGATGCTGATGATGCTCGTGGCATCGGGCCTCTCCTGGCTCTTCGTTCTCTTTCGCCTCAAGCGTTCCGCGACCCGAATACTCACGGCCGGAATCGTGACTTCCGTTCTGCTCGGCTTTTATTTTCTTCACGCCCCCGCGATCATTGCCACCAAGCAGGGTTATCTCACGTTCGCGAACACAGCGGCTCCAGATGCCACGTTGCTCCAGCTCCTTATCGCGCTTGGAGTCGGCCTGGTGCTTATCGTTCCGAGTCTTGGACTCCTTATCTGGATCTTTAA
>SEDW01000174.1 GCA_004193325.1 Pseudomonadota bacterium
GGTCTCGCGCGCAACACCTTTACGAAAGAGCTCTGGGAGCAGGAACACGGGCCCCGGGGCGGTGATGAGATCAACATCATCGAGAAGGGTCTGAACTACGGCTGGCCGCTTGCGACCTTTGGCAAGGAGTACTGGGGACCCGGAATCGGCGACGAACACGTGAAGGGTACGCAGGACTCGATCTTTCACTGGACGCCAAGCATCGCGCCCTGTGGACTTGTCATCTATAACGGCGAGGCACTGCCAGGCTGGAAGGGGATGGTCCTGAGCGGAGCATTGGCGAAGGCCCATTTGAATATTCTTGAATTCAAGGACCAGAAGATGGCCTCGGAGGAAAGACTCTTCGAAAAAGATGCCGAACGCGTGCGGGAGATCGAGCAGGGAGCAAAGGGCGAAGTCTTTTATTCCACCGATCAGGGTAACCTTTATCGCATCACAAAAATCTAAAAAAAAAGAGCGGTTATTACCGCTCTTTTTTATTCCGCTGCAGAATCTTCAGGAGCCTCTTCAGCCCCAGGTTTCTTCCGACTGCTCGTATAGAGCCAATCCATCTCAGGCGAATGGGTGACGACAAAACTCTCTTCGCCAATTGATTCAATCGCCGAAAGAAATTCTCCGAGACTCTTTGCTCTGAGAAGAGTGGGCTCAAAAAATTCCACTGGCAAAGAACTTCTCAAAGAGTTCCAAACCATCTTCGTTCGCCCAAACGCAAAGCGTTCGACGATCATATCCTTTACATCCCCGCCACCCAGAGCGGTCCAGAGTGCGGTCCACTTTGCTTCGTCCGCAAGACAGGCGTCATGGAAGAGTCCGCTTTTCACGAGCTGATCCAGACGATCTTTATCATTATAGGAAAGCTCCATAATGCGGCCAAAGCTTGCCAGCGTTAGGATCAGTGTTCTCTTCGAGATCCTCACGGCATTGCCGCTGCGCAATTCTTCAAAGAGCCAGGGATTTCGCAAAGCGCCTCGACCGATGATTACTTTAGGAATTTTAGGATGAAGCGCCTTCTTATCCGTCCAGGTTTGATGCGAGAGCACGTCGCCTGAAGCGACGACAGGGAAGGGGAGTGTTTCCGAAGCCCGCTCAATCAGATCCCAGCGCGACTGGCCATCGTAGCGATCTTTCCGTGTACGGCCGTGGACGGTGAGCTGGCGAAGCGGGAGTTCACGGAGACCATCGATATGTCTTTCAAAGAGATTGTAGTCATCAAAGCCCGTACGCATCTTCACGCTAAACGAGCCGTTGGGCAGGCTGCTGGCGATCGTACGGACGAAGGAGAGAAAGCTGTCTTCGGTTTTGAGGAGACTACTTCCCGCGCCGCCGCTAACCGGATTAGGTGAGGGGCAACCGCAGTTGAGATCGACGAAGGATGCGCCCGCGTCCAAAAAGAGGCGAGCGGTGCGGATAAAATCCTCGGGTCTTGACGCCATGACTTGAGGAATTATTTTGTAGGGCATCTCGTAGCGCCCGATCTCCGGAGCGAAGTCATCGGGCAGGAATCGGGGAAAGCTGTCGGTGGCTCTGAGAAAGGGTGTTCCCATCAACGCCGGCGCGCTGACCTGAGAAAACCAAAGACGAAAGGGCCAGTCACTGACTCCTTCCATAGGAGCCAATCCGAATTCCACGCTTCGTTCACTGCCTATGCTCACTCTCATCTTCCTTGCTATAGTATAGGGGCCTTCGCCAAGAGCACGGACCCGAGCGGTCCGAGGCGGAGTACTAACATAGATTGCATGACGCCGCTACGTCCCTGTCTATGGACCAGCAAGGCTTAGAGAACTAAAGGCTAGTCTTTTTGAAAAATTCCGTCACAATGGCAAGACACATAAGCCGATCGGTTTCGCAAAACCCGAGTTGGCAAAAAAAATCCTGGTAAAAAGATCTTGACAGTGCGAAGCGTAAGCTCTCTTTATGAAAGAGCAAGACCGATTTGCATGCAAGTCAGATTGACACTAAACCTTCGAATCCTGAATGAGGACTTGGATGGCCGGTAAAGGTTTAATCATCACAGAAAAGCCAAGTGTAGCCAAAGACGTTGTCGCTGCACTGGGTGGGTTTGAAGAGAAATCCAAGGGCGAGTACTACGAGTCAGACGACTTTATATGTACCTATGCTGTTGGTCACATTCTCACTCTTCTCGAGCCCGAAGATATCAGCACCGCTTTCAAAAGGTGGCGACTGGCCGATCTTCCCATCGTGCCTGAAGAGTTCAAAACCAAGCCGGTTCCAAAGCAGAAAAACCGCCTGGCGGTTATCAAAAAACTGATCGAACGCAAAGACGTCACTTACTTTGTGAACGCCTGCGATGCGGCGCGTGAAGGTGAGTTGATCTTCCGTGAAATCGTCAAATATGTTGGCCTGCAAAAGCCGGTGAAACGCCTCTGGCTCCAGTCTATGACCAAAAAAGCGATTCTGGACGGTTTTGAAAACCTTCAGAATGGCGAGAAATACGAAGGCCTCGCGGCCGCCGCGGAGTGTCGGGCCAATGCCGACTGGCTCATCGGTATGAATGCCACGCGCGCCCTCACTGTTCGTTTGAAATCCAAAAACCAACGCGGTGTATCCTGGTCTGCGGGCCGAGTGCAGACACCGACTTTGAGTCTGCTCGTCGAGCGCGAGATGGAAGTCCTCGAGCACATGCCCCAGTCTTACTGGACTGTGCAAGGGAACTTTGAGATCAACGGTCAGGTCTACGACGGTACCTGGTACGATCCAAACTTTGATAAAAAGAACGCGACGCGTGAATTCAAAGAGGATCGGATCTTCGACAAGGCGAAAGCCGAACAGATTATCACTGCAATCAAAGGCAAAGCCGCTCTCGCTTCGGAAGTGCGAAAGCCTTCTCAACGCGCAGCTCCTCTGCTCTTCGATTTGACCTCATTGCAACGAACCGCCAACACCCGCTTCGGCTGGTCGGCGACCCGGACTTTGCGTGCAGCCCAGCGCTGCTATGAAACGCACAAAGTTCTTACCTATCCTCGTACGAGTTCTAAAGTCCTCCCTGAGGATTATCGTCCGGAAGTGGAACGAGTTCTCGTGTCCTTTGCAGGCATTCCCGAGTTCGCGCCCCATGCAAAACATCTGCAGGGCGCCGGCCTTTTGAATCAGGACAAGATTTTTAACAACGAAGGCGTCACCGATCACTTTGCGATCATCCCCACTGGAGAAATCCGGGCAATGGAAGGTGACGATCAAAAGCTATTTGATCTGGTTTCCCGTCAATTCATGGCTGCGTTTTATCCACCTTCGGTTTACGAAGAGGTCGAGCGAACGACTGTTGTGGCTGATAATCTCTTCCGCAGCCGACCGCCACGCGTCTTGAAAACAGCAGGCTGGGAAGCGGTTTTTGGCAAAGTCCCTGACAACGGCGACAAAGCGTTTGCAGCACTTGTGGCTGGCAAAGACAAAGCCGAAGGCGTCACCGTGCAAAGCCACGATGCAGTGGTCGAAGAACACGAGACCAAGCCACCGGCTCGAATCTCCGAAGCGGGTCTCCTCTCGCTCATGGAAAACGCCGGTCGTCAGATCGAAAACGAAGAAATCTCGCAAGCTCTTCGTGGTGCTGACGGACTCGGAACCGCCGCGACTCGCGCGGATATCATTGAAAACTTAAAAAACCGTGAGTACGTGGATGAAGCTTTGCGTGCGACCCCTAAGGGGATTCGCCTCATCGATATTCTCCATCGTGTAAAGGCCAGTCGATTGACTTCGGCCGAACTCACCGGACAGCTTGAAATCTTCCTCAACGAAGTGGAAGCAGGGCAGAGAACAGCTGCGGAATTTATGCTTGAGATCGGCACCTATGCGAAAGACGTTGTCGATCGTACCCGGGATTTCGATTTTGAGGAGATCTTTCCTGAAGTTGATCCGCTAGGGCCTTGTCCCAACTGCGCGCGTCCGGTTTTCGAACGTGCCTGGTTCTATGGTTGCAGCGAGAGCACGAAACGTTCTGATAAAAAAGCCTGCGACTTCCTCATCTGGAAGGATTTCAACGGCCGATATATCAACCCGAACACAGTGCGTATCCTCATCGAGAAGAAGGTCACCCCAGAGCTCGACGGCTTTAAGAATGCCAACGGCAAGTCTTATCGCGCGACTCTCGCCATCGAGAACGGCAAGCTCGTTCGTCAGGTGACTGAGAACAGCGAAGAGAACGTCTCTGATACCAATCTTGAAGTGAGCGATGAGCCGATCGCTCCTTGTCCTTTGCGCTGTGAAAACGACTGTAAAGTTATGGAAACTCCGCAGGACTTTGCCTGTACGACCAAACTCAAGTCTCGTGAAGCCGGCGAAAAACGCGGCGCGGGCTTTAGTTTCCCCCGTATGCTTTGCAAACGCGAGCTGAAGAGGACCGATCTCGTCAGCTTCCTCGAGACCAAAGAAACGCCGATCGTCTATGACTTCATCTCGAAAAAAGGCCGTAAGTTTAGCGCCAAACTCGTGATGGAAAACGATTGGAACGGTTTCCGCTTTGAGTTCCCACCACGTGGGAAGAAAGTGGCTGCCGAGGGTGAGGACGTCGTGGAAGCGGTTGAAGGGTCGGTGTTGGCTCCTGAAGGCCAGATGCCTGAGGCTATTGATGCTGCAGCGGCTGCAAGCGGACCAGCCGAGAAGCCTAAGAAGAAAGCGCCAGCGAGGAAGACTGCGGCCAAGGCCAAGGGCAAGACCGCAGCATCTGACGACGAGGCTGCTGACCAGGTACCTGCCTTGGAAAAAGGTAAAAAGAAAAAATCAGGGGCTGCCACTGTCGTTCCCTAATAGACGAACCTAATGAGAAAAAGGCCTCGCGAATGATTCGCGAGGCCTTTCATCAACGATCACCCAATTGTACGCGAAGGCCTTACCCAAGTCCTCGATCGCTACGACGACCTTCAGGTCCTGTCGAGTGGTCCCTCGTCTTACCAGGTCAAGGAGCTTGTCCAGAGGCTGCAGCCAGACATCCTTCTAATGGACATCCAGTCGATGGCTAGCATCTACCAGATGGCTACCGAGGCTCAAGGTGTAAAGGCTGACCTAAACATCGTGCTTACAAGTTCTCTTCCACTCCCTGAGTATCAAAGAATCGCTGAGCGCATCGGAGCCAAAGGCCTGATGTCAGCGTTTGATGATCCAGAGCAAATCGTGGCCGGATTGAAGAGCGTCAGCGAAGGCGGCCTGTTCTTTCACAACAACGGAATTATCCGTACACTTGTGCAAAAGCACCGTGATGGTATCAATGGACGTTTGGAGCATCCCCTTAGCCCACGCGAAGTCGATGTCCTATGCTGTGTCGCCCAGGCTATGACTGCCAAAGAAATCGCACTCGATCTTCAGATCAGTGTGAAGACTGTCGATCGTCACAAAGCGAACATCATGAACAAACTGAACATGCGTTCGCAAATTGAGCTCGCGCGTTATGCGATCCGTAATGGCTTTGTTGAAGTATAAATTCTGAATTTGGCCTTCTTTCCCTCGGAAAGCTTGAGCGCAAACACAAAAATAAAAGCCTGTCTGTGAACCAGACAGGCTTTTATTTTCTTTTGTCTTCGATTGAAAGACGAGGAAGGCCCGGGGTCGGGCCTTGTATAGGGGCACTCTTAGTCATGAAATTCTTTTGGACGACTTGTACTTTTCAGATCAGCCATCAGTTGGTTGATCTTCTCAAGACTTGAACGGATGCGTTGCATACGATCACCGAAATCATCGGTTTCCTGAGTTCTCAAGTGAGGACTTCCCTTAACTTTACCATCGATATGGCTAACATGCAGGGGAGTACGGCCGCGACCAATTTGAGTTTCAAGTTCACGAGTACGTTTAAAATTCTTCAAATCAACGACATTAGACGACGAAGTATCATTCGATTTCATTAGCAACCTCTAGAGCAACAGTGGACAACAGCTAAAACAACAACAGCAACAGATGGAGATGAGGTCAAATACGGGAACAGTATAGATACAGTCGACGAATCAACTGTTAATCTCGAAACTTAGTGCTTCAAACGGTATGAACGAATCACACCTTTGTTCGCTTTATCACGGTCTGTAAGCGAACGATTCGCGTTCTCAGAATTCCGTTTCATGATCGTGGCGAAATCAAAATCAGAAGGAGCGGCTTGGGGAGCTGGGCTGCTTTGATCTGGTTTCGGGGAACTTTGGTTCGCGCGGTCTTTGAGGGAGATAACCTTAGTTTCGCGGTCATTTCTAGTTTCCATTACAACCTCCAGGCGACTTCAATTGATATACAGTTCAGATTGGAACCAGGTCCTGCCTTATGTAAAGCAATCCCCGTGCCAAGTCTGAGACGAGAGAGATTCAGTTTTCAAGTTTAGATTTGCCAAGAATATCAACGATGGCTTCCTAAAATGAGACCTGCTTCCGCTGGACGTTATGACAGTGCTGGTTTTGGTGTCAAGTTTCTTTTCATTGTAATTCGTTCTGCGCAACAGGGACTTAGGGGAGGACCGACCAGTAAATTGACAGGACACCTTTAAAAAATCCAGTTATCATCATTAGAACAATTCAAAACCGCTGTAAAGAGAAGCTATTTGCCTAGTGTTGAGTTTCCTTAAACCTCTCAGAGGGGTACGCAGATATGCAAGATATTTCGAAAGAAATTCATGTCCTTATGCGGCGAAGAGAGAGTCTGGTTGAGGCTTTTTACCGAGGCTTTGATCCCAGTAGGCTCTGGCAGGAGTGGGACCTTTCGGAACATAAGGCTAAGAGAGCGTTGACCGGTGAGGGCCGGCATTTCCGAAGCTACCGCATCCCCAGTCCGAGTGGTGGACTCGATCTCGCGCTTAACGTGGCGAAACCCTGCTTCTATTCCGCCGGACCGCAAAACATTCGGAACTGGATCAAAGCCTGTAAGAGCGTGAAAAAATTACAGCACCCACTCCTTCCGCCTTTTGAAGTTCTTGAGGGACTCAATGATCTCGTGCTCTTTGTCATGCCCTACTGTGAGGAGGCATTGAGCCTGAGTGAGCAGAACTCGCCAAAGATGAGCGCGCAAATCAACAGCTTGAGAGACCTGCTGGCGAGCGAGGGTTGGATGATGGATGATTATTGGCAACTGAGAACCTGTCGCGGCTACCCCTTTGTCATCGACTTCTCGGAGCTAAAAGAAAAGCCTGCGAGCAGTGCTCCCAGGCTAAGATAAAGAGAGATATTTTTAGACTTAGGAAACGACCTGCATGAGATCCGGGAGGTTTCGATAGAGGCCGTTGTAATCGAGTCCGTAGCCAACCACAAATTCCTTCGAAATTTCAAATCCCACATAGTCGATCGTCATGGGGACCTTGTGGGCCTCCGGTTTGGAGAGCAGGCAGGCCACCTTCAGACTTCTGGGCTTTCTCAACTGAAAGACTCGGGTCAGATAGTCGATTGTGGTCCCGGTATCGATGATGTCCTCGACGAGGATGATGTCCTGGCCTTCCATATCCTTCGTGAGATCGTTTTGAATCCGAACTTGCCCCGTTGAGTGCATGCCCTCATAGCTCGAGACGCCGATAAACTCAATCTCAACGTCGAGAGAAATCTCGCGGGCCAGATCTGCAAGAAAGATGAAGCTGCCCTTCAGAACGCCAACCAGAGTAATCTTACGGCCCTTGTAGTCGCGGCTGATCTCAGCCCCGAGCGCTTTGATGCGTTCGTTGAGCTTAGCGGCTGGTATTAGGGGGCGCATGACTAGATCTGGCATAGTAAACCTCTTCCAAGTGATTAGAGCTTGCCATCTAAACCGAAAAAATTGCTTGTGGCTAGCGTAAATAGCGGCCCATCCTCCTGAGCAGCATTTTCTCGGGTAAGGACTTCGACACGCAGCCAGCGGCTGGTGGACTTCAGGCGAAGATTCACCGAGATCTCGTTTTCCAGTTCGTCACCTGTATTGAAGCTTTCTTCATTCAGTTTTTCATCCTGATCATAAATCCTTACTAACAGCTTTCGGCGTTTGGCATCGGAGCTGCGGACGACGAGAGCGATTTTGTTATCGCTCGAACTGACCTCGGGAACCGAAAGTTCAAATCGATGGAACGCGCGATCCGAAGAGTGAACCCATGAACGAGGCGGCAGCAAGGCGAACGGGCTTGTTTTGTTTCGCCTGCAGGCGATTGGCGACCTGCAAAAGATCCTGGGAAAGCTCAGGCTGCTGGCAGCCAAAGACCTCGAGAACATCAGGCTTGATGCTTTGCACGATCCAGTTGTATTCGGCGAGTTGAAAGCCCGGCGGCGGGCAATCGAGGACGAGGCTTGCCTTCGAATCTTTCTCACGAATGAAATCATGAAAATGACTAAGTGTGCTGCGATCGGGTTTGTCGCGAAGGAGCAGGTTCCAGGCCTTTTCCGTCTCGTCATTAACAGGAAATGCGCGCATGGAAAGGCCTAGTTCGGAATCGTAGGCGGCCAGCATGGGAATTTCGATGAGGTTGCTCTCTCCGGCTTTCGGCTTTTCGCTGCTGGTCATGACACGAATGCCTGAAGCAGCGATCTGATCGTCGGGAACCGCCGCGCGATCGACACTGATGCTGGCTCTCACGGAATAATTCGGCCCGTCTTTGGGCTCGGTGCAATCGCTGGTCGTTTTTCTATCGCTCAGAATCGTGACCCGCTGATCGCAGTAAATCTGATAACCGTCATAGATCCGAAGCTGATAGTCGCCGGCCGGAAGCGGCATGCTGAGCGGCCACTTCGCTTGCAGCATTGTGTTCGGGCTCAGAAGGATTTTGCTCGGATCATCGACCCAGGCATGCAGACTCTTGGCGTTACGCTGGACCGCGTTTCTAACCTCGACAAAGGTCGGCTTCGCTGGATTGAGGTTGAGCTCAAGCGAACCTTTTTTCATGGGCGGAAGAAGCAGCGGGCTCGTCAGCTTCGTTGGAAAAGCCTTTTTCTGCAGAACACCCTCTGCGTCGGCATATAACAGGTCCATCTTTTCTCTGCCCAGGAGCGGGATTTCAACTGTCTCGCCTTCACGGATGGGAATCAGACTGCGGAACGCTCCGCTTTTTGTATAAATCATCGCCGCCTGCCAGAGGCCTTTTTCTCCAGTCTTGGCTGAAGGCGCGCTGAGTTTTCTCTTTGAGACGACGCCTTTACTTATCTTCGTGTTTTTGCCGGAAGGAGGGGAGTAGGAAGCCGACAGCTCCTGTACGAGTTCGGTCTGTTTCAAAAGAGCGTCGCGGGCGACGAGAATTTTAAACCCGCTACCGCCAGGGCTCGCCTCGAGATAGCTGTAGCTATCGTCTTGTTTATAATCGAAAGGCTGATCCCCAACAATGGACACAGCGTGCGGTAACAGGCTGCTTGTGAGGCCGGAAACGAGGTTGCCCTTGTAAGGGATACTATGATCCTCGCCCAATCCACGGCCGACTCTCAGAGTCCAGGGCACTTTCACTTTGGCGATGACCTGCACGTCGATGCGCGCCTGATTTGGGGCGATCTTTAACACGAGCTGAGCATCGGCTGCTCCGGAATTTTGCTGGCGAAAGAAGGCATGAATCGTGACATTGCCTCCATCCTGCACGATATCCTGGCCGATGAGCTGCAGAGGTTCTGCGTTTTTGCCCAGCAGCTTGATTTCAAGGCTTGGGAGCCAGGGAATCTCCAGCCATTCCTTAGCGTCCCGGCGGTAGACCTTGGATAGGAGCGCAAAATAGCTTTGACCTGTACTTAAGGGAGGTGCAGCCGGTAGCAGCACTTGCGTGTCAGCATTGGCGATAAGGAGCTGGCCCACGTGTCTCTTGAGATGAGGAAACTGTTTGGCTTCATCGGTTTTCACGAGCGTCGCAAGCGAGTTTTTATCCCGAATCGCAGCCTTTTCCTGAACAGCGACAGGTACTGCTTTGGGACTCACTGAGGTCGTGCAGGAGGAGATGAGGACGCAGCTGATGAAAAGTGTTTTTATTTTTGGTGATGACACTTGGGTTTTTTGCCTCATCAGGTTTGCTTGTTTTGCTTGACATTAAGCAGACATTTTGCAATATTTTCTAGTCTTTATGTCGTCCGACATTGCTGCTTCCGTGTAAATGAGTATAAAGGGGCCCTTGCTCATGACGCAAGAAATCGAGACGGAATTTCAGTTGAACAAGATCAAGCGTCTGCCGCCCTCTGTCGTCAAAGACATAGAACTTAAGAATCACGCGCGCCGCCTCGCAAATCTTTCGGCCATCAAGATTAAAGTAAGAAGCTGCATCACCTGCGGCACCCTCTTCGAATCCGCCGGCAATCGCAGCTGTGGCTGCAATATGCGCAGCACGGGCTACATCGCGGGCCGCGAAATCATCTAAATCCACTCAGGTGCTGAAAATAGAAGTCCATCTTACCGAAATGTAAGATGGACTTTCGTTTTTTTGCGCCGATACCAAATGGTGGAGAACTGAGTAGACGAGTGAGGATAGTCTTTTGGGAATTCGGTGGAGTCGCGAGCCTTATACCGTGACTTATTACAAAGACGGCGAAAAACAGACGATTCGGAGGCGCCCGCCACCGAAGCTCCACGATGTTTTGCCTAACGATACGGTGACTCTTACCCGTGGTAAGAATGATGACTGGAAAGAAGGCGAGACCTTCAAGGTCAAAAATATTCAGCAGCGGAGCCCAAACGTTCTTCAGCTCGTCAATGAAGAAGGACTCACGACCTTCGTCGATTACTACGATGCGAAGATGACGATCAAGCCGGAAGAGAGATTGCCGGAGGGTGTCGAAAGTAAATTTGAACTGCCGATCAATAATAAGTATTTGCTCTGGCCCTGATTTCTCGCAAAAAAAAAGAGCTCCCGTCAGGAGCTCTTGCAAATCAAACATGTTGAAACTTAGTTCGAACAAGACCCATCGCTTGGACCAGGACCGCTCGATTTATCGTAGCCGGTAAGGAAGAGATCGGCAGTCGACCAGTTCATAAAGCTGCCGTCGGTCGCGTAAGCCATTGCGCGAATGAACTGCTGACCATTGCGGTTTGGACCTTCATCAAAGAAGTTCACATCAACTGTCTTGTTGTCGACTGAACGAAGATAAAGAGTCTGAAGTGTGGTCCACACTGTTTTACCGCTTGAACAACGCTCGAGACGCTGAACTTCGAGTTTCGCAGTGCCCTTCACGAAAGTGAAGTTGATCGGAATATTCGTGCCGGCAGGAAACTGCTTGGCTTTGTTTGGGAGATTGGCGGCGACGCTTCCGCTCACGTTTAAAGGGTTTTTCACGATGCTGCCGAAGATCGATGCATCAAAGTCGGCGATATCACCGAATTGAAACTGCGCATGCTCAGATGGATCTGCAAACTGCACTCCAGTGCCGAAGTTTGCGCAACTTTCCGGCGTCATCGTCGGATTTTCTTTCGGAAGACTCTGACAAAGACCCTGCACAACTTTGCCAAGGTTGACGAGTTGCGCCTGCGTATACCAGTTCGGGTTGATCTGGGTACGCTCGCTATTTACGTAACGACCCGAATTGCCCACGAGCATGATCACGATCGCATCGGAGACGGTCACGATGTTGCCGTTGGCGTCGAGTTCTTTGACGGGAACTGCATGCTGAAGAATCTTCACCGGTTTCGGCAAAATACTGTCGTCCGGAGCGATAACATAATGAGCCTGCATCGGTGCAGGATTCGTTGCATCGAGTTGGGCAGCAAGACAAGTCGATACGGTGAAAGGACAGTGGATCACACGAATCTTGTTCGGACGGTTCTGAATTGTGATCTCGTTGTAGTAGCTCATCTGCAAGTAGTCGACAAAGAAGAGCTCACTGATCTGCGTGTCGAGCTGCAGGTTAGCCTGGATAGTCGGAGAAAAACTCGAGAGGGCCAAAGGCGTTGTACGCGCGGGAAGCTCCAGGCGTTCATCACTATTGGGATCCTGCCAGATAAAGCCGCTATTAAGCACCTTCATCAATTCGGTGGCGAAGAGGATCTGTAGGTTTTTAGGGGAGCTTGCATCTGGATAATGCATGCGCGCCAGTTGCCAGACCCAGTCGTAGGCGTCGTCGGGCTTCGCGAGCGAAAGGGGTAGATCGAGGTGGGCTTCGTTCAATTTGGCTCGAACCCATTTCCCATAGGCTTCGATCTGCACGGGAATCGCGCCGCTTTCCGCGGAGTCATCGAGTCCGAGAATAGTTCGGGGGAGGCCGACGGATGTTTCGCCGAGCTTCGGACCGAGAGGATTTTTGGTCGAACCATAAAGGTTTCGACTGGCCGATCCGCTGATGCCCGATTCTTTATAAACAACCGCAGCCAGAAGTTCGAGGGGGATGGCATTGGTTTGGGAACTGAGGTTTAGGCTTGCTTGAATAGGCGGTAGTGGGGCGGCCGCCTGGGTCTTTGCGCTATCGCTGCCGCAGCTGCTGGCACTCAGGGAGAGACTGATTGCCAGTCCCAAAGCGCTTAGAGGGGATGATCTCTTCATTGCCGGTCTCCTTGGCATTTTTATCCATTATAGCGCATGTCAGGAAGGTGGGTACGAACTGCCTATCGAAAAAAATGCTTGCATGATGATATTGAAATCTATTATCAATATATGGAAAGTCTTTGACACTCTTCTGAAAAACTCCTCGTTTCAGGCACTTTCTAGAGAGATAAGGACGAAAACGACTGACGTACGGTCTATTACTAAGGCCATGGGGGACTCCTTCGATTGCGAGGGAGTCTTTCTTTTTTCTACGAAGCCTTAGCAGCACAAACTCTCATCGATTTGGGTTAGTTAACAAATACCCTCAAGATTCCCTTTCAGCTCGCCGATATAGAGCCGTCTGTTTATGACGAGGTCTATATGCGAAACAATATTCTGGTCTTACTCCTTGGCCTGAGCTTTAGCGCGGCCTGTTCGCAAGGCGACACGCAGAGGGCGGCTTCACCTCAGAAGCCTTCCCCGATTGCCAAAGTAGAGACAGGCAACATTTCGAAGACAGCCTCTCCCCCTCAAAGCGTTCAAAGCCTGAAGGTGGCAAATATTTGTCTCGGCAAGGATATGAAGGCGACTGCGGCTGCAGCCGAAGCGGCGAAGCTGATCATGGCTCGTCACCTCCTGAGTGATTGCAATCGCCTCGGCGACTTTCTCACGACGACTTCAGAAATCGATCTCTCCGGGCTCGGTCTGTCCGATCTCTCGATTCTGGCCTTCTCCCAAAGCTTAAAAAAATTAAATCTCAACGATAACCGCCTCACGAGCCTTGAGGCCTTACGGCCTTTAATTGGCCTGCAAAACCTGACAGTGGAACGCAATCAGGTAGTCGACATCTCGCCCCTCGCGGTCCTGACCAACCTGAGTGAGCTTGGTCTCTCGGGCAACTCCATCGCGGAGCTTTCGGCAATTTCTGACTTGACACGCCTCTCTGTTCTCCAGCTGTCTCGCAATCGGATTACAGATCTACGGGCCCTGACGAAATTGACGAGTTTAAGGATTTTGAGCGCGCACAGTAATGACATTGTTAGCATCAGTCCTCTTGCAGGCATGACTGAGCTTCGCTTCTTCAACGTTCAGGGCAACAGTGAAATCACGGATTTCACGGTGCTGTCCAAGCTTTCTAAACTACAAAATCTCGATATCCAGGGGACCGGCGCCAGGGATCTGAGTTTTCTCGCGCCACTCTCTGAGCTTCAGGAATTGAAACTGACCTCGATCCTCATCACGAACTACGATGCGATCGGCAGTCTGACGAAACTCATCAGTTTCGAAATCGATGCCGGTGCCGCACTTTTTCCTGCGCAAAAACCGCTTGATCCTATGCTCCTCGCCAAAAACACCGGCATGCAAAAGCTGATATTAATCAATCAAGGCGTCTCAGATTTGAATTTTCTGACCACCATGCCTACATTGAAATCGCTCACTATCAACTTCAGTCCTCTCACAGGCACAGAGGCACTGAAGACTCTGAAAGAACTTGTTCAGTTTTCCTGCTCAAATTGTGCACTGAGCCATGTGGAATTTCTGGCCAATATGCCTAAGCTCGAGATTCTTGAGCTCGGCAGCAATCCCATCGTCGATCACAGCCCGATCGGAGGACTGACGCAGCTCCATGCTCTGGGGCTTTACGATACGGACCTGAAAGACGTATCCTTCGTGGCGAAGCTGCCGCTCCTGGAAGATCTAATTTTAGGCACAAATGAAATAGCCGACGTCAATGCTCTCGCCGCACTCGCGAAATTGAAGCGGCTCGACCTCTCCTCGAATAAGATCACCGACATCTCATCTCTTGCGAATAAAGAGGAGCTTTCGGTTCTCGATATCGGCTCGAACAGCGTAAGCTCGGTGGGCGTTCTCAAGACCTCTCCGAAGCTGGTGAATCTCGATGTCTCGAATAATGTGAGTCTAAGGCATGCTGAGCTTCTCAGCTCACCTAGTCTCGAGTTTTTGGATGTGCGAAAAACCGGTCTGACCGATTGTGCGGTTTTGAGTGACCTCGTCAAACTCAGAGAACTCGTCATGGCTCAGAACGAACTAAGCCAGATCAATTGCCTTGCGAAAATGAGTCAGCTGACTCTGCTCAAT
>SEDW01001071.1 GCA_004193325.1 Pseudomonadota bacterium
CGTTGGGCCACGGCCACCAAGCGCGTGGATGCCTGTCTTGCTGCGGACAATACTTCCAAAGAAAAATTAGCCTGTATCTCGCAATCGACCGTGACAACAGCTGCCAACTTTAGTTTGAGCCCTTCTCAGCTGGGTATCTATGCAGCTGCGATTCACCTCGAGCCAATCAAAACTCTATTGACTGATACTTTCGGCGTAACAGCTGGCCAGAGCGTTTTAACCACGCTCAATAAAGAAGTCGGCATGCCTTTGAACTCGACTACGCGATTGAGCACGACTCAATTCTCGGACGTTAAAAACTGGTTTTCTGCTGGCACCCCAGAAATCGCTTATCTTCTAGCCGGCGAAGAGACCAGCACCAGTACCTGCGAAGCAAGCTACGACTCTTCGCTATCAAGCCACATCTCAACGGCGAGCACCGATAGCTGGAAGACTCGCATTGAAGCTCAAGGCACTGCCATGTTCGGCTGTACAGCCGGCAGCTGTTTTGCTCAGAAGAGAAATGGCGTCGATATCTTTCCAGAGGTTTCGGCAAGCACTGCAACAGCCCGTTGGAAACTCGATGCCAGCACCACAATGCGCGTGCTCACAAGCATCACGAACAAACGCCAATACTGGATCCGTTCCTCTGCTGACGGCCGCTTTGTAGGCTTCGGCGGAACACCAAGTGGAATCATCGATCTTCAAAGTCTTTTGGCGGCAACACCAACCCAACGTATTATTTCGGTTGATGCTCTCTACGATCCAGGCTTTTTGCCGGACGATTCCGGCTTTGTCTTCCAGTCGAGCACAACGGGTATGTGCAACATGAGCATCCTGCGCAACGCGGCGACCAAGTCGATTAGCTTTCAGGAAGATGCTTGTACCGTCCTAAGTTCAAAAATCCCCCTCTACCAGACTATCGGCGCAAGCTTGAATGGCGAAGATTACATGGCTCTGACATCGAGCTATCAGCGTGACTCGGGCACAACCACAACTCTTGACGAATTCATCCCAAGCGAAGACGTTACAGCCAGCTCGCAGAACAAACTTAACCTCTACGACCTCGCTTTCGATGGCCAGTCATGGGTTCGTAAAGCCGGTCAGTCGTTTGCAACTCCTTATGAAATCGACTGGGTCCTCTCGCACTCGAATCAGTTGGGCATGAGTCGTTTGCAGGCGGAGCGTGACGGTATCGTTCGTACGAACGGTTTCAAACTCTACAAATTTGGCAAAGACAGCGCCGGCAAGTTTACCAAGACCAACATCGCTACTCTCTGCGGTGATGGCCTCAAAGGCGACTTCTCTTACGACGAGCGCTTTTACGTGAACTACAGCTACATTCGTGCCGATCAATGGAAGAGCCTTGGTTATGCATCGGCAAACGATCCAGCATTCCAGGCGAAGCT
>SEDW01000175.1 GCA_004193325.1 Pseudomonadota bacterium
GATAGAATTAAGCGCATTGAAGTCCTCTTCCGAGGCTGCATTGGCCCGGACGCGCTTTTAGCTGCAGCTTTATTCGGAGCTTCCGAAACCGAACATTTCAACATCTTTTCTCATGTCCCGGTTCGCAGCGAAGCCTCTAGAGGAAGAGACACGAAATCTCTCATCTTCGGACTGATTGGCGATGAACCGCGTGTCTCGATTGATATCGGTCAACCGGCACTCTGGCAAATGCTTCGAGACAGATATCCTCGCGTTCCCAAAGAATTGCTCTCGGCTACACTGCTGCTGCAAACCTTGAGAATGTTCTGCCCGGATCAAAAGCTCGGCCTACTCTTGGAAACATTTGCAAGGGACAGTCTCGGCAGAAAATATATTTATATTCAATCGCTCGCCACGAACGCTGTGAGCTTTCGGGATCTGCTGACAAGCCTTGAGATGTCTCGCATCGATCGGCCCAAAGACAAATCCTGGGCAGCCCTAGCCGTCGAAGGCGACTGGATCCGAGGCGAAGCAGCTAACGACTTCGCGCTCCAGATCTTTTTAAACAAAGATCTCGAGCCGAAACGCATCTGTAGCCAAGGTCTTCATTCCCTCGATAAGGTGCAGATCATTCTTCAAAAATGTCTTGAGGCCGCAGCCCTCGATCATCCCTTGGATTGGACGGGCGCAGCTGTCGAGATCTATCGGGAAGACGAAGAGCTCAGCAACCGCGACTATCCTCTGCGCCTGTCCATTCCAGAGCTGCTCTCGGATTCTTTTCAAAAATTCTCGGCTCAAGTAGCTTTGAAAACGAGCCATAGCGCGATGACTTTCGAAGCGCTCGACCGCGCCTCCGATCTTCTGGCCCATTACCTTAAGGATAAAGGCCACGGTTCCGGGGATCTCATAGGCATTGGCCTGCCGCGCGATGAGTCGATGATCGTTAGTCTCCTCGCCGTTCTCAAGATCGGCGCAGGCTATGTTCCGCTGGATCCGGCTTTTCCAGCCGATCGCCTGCGTTATATGGCAGAGGATGCGAAGATCTCCGCTTGTATCTGTAGTGATGCCCTGGAGCCGATCATCTCGGACCTTTGTCCTATCTATCGCCTCGATGATGTACGTGCCGTCTACCGGGGGAAGCTGCCTCGGAGTTATAGCAGAACGACTATCGACTCTGAGAGTATCGCTTACGTCATCTACACGTCCGGCTCAACCGGTCTTCCGAAGGGCGTGATGCTCAGTCATCGCTCAGTCGTCAATTTTCTGCTCTCGATGAAAGAGAAGCCAGGCATGAACCCTGGCGATATCATTCTAGGCGTGACGACGCTCTCCTTCGACATTGCAGTCTTAGAGATTTTTCTCCCGCTACTCACAGGCGCGACGCTCTTTCTTGCCACGAGCGAACAGGCGAAAGATGGAGCTGAGCTTTCTAAACTTCTCGTCGACCAATCCATCACACATTTTCAGGCCACAGCATCAACCTTCCGCCTCATCCTCGATGCCAAGTGGAAAGGCCGGATAAAAGCAGCACTCTGCGGCGGTGAAGCATTCCCCCTCGACATCGCACGCCGTCTCGCGCCTCATGCCGATGCTATCTGGAATATGTATGGACCGACCGAGACCACAGTGTGGAGTTCGATCTACCTCTTAAAAGGGGATGAAACGATTATCCCGATTGGTAAACCTATCGCCAATACCACTCTCGCCATCCTCGATGACCAGCTCCGGCCGCTGCTGCCTGGACAACGAGGAGAAATCTATATCGGCGGAAGCGGTCTCGCGCTGGGCTACCTTGGTCTCGAAAAGATGACCCGGGAACGTTTCCTCTATTCCAAGGCTCTCGATCGACATCTCTATAAAACCGGAGACATTGGACTTAGGCGTTGGGACGGCTCGTTCGAAATATTTGGTCGAAGCGATGGTCAGGTCAAACTCCGAGGCTATCGTATGGAGCTTGGTGAAATTGAGACAGTCATGTCTGGAGCCGAAGACGTCGAGATTGCAGTCGCAGCCATTCGATCCTTTGGACCTGATGATGATCGATTGATCGCTTACATTAAAGCCAAAGGCCAATGGAACGAGCGCGATTTCCGTCTAAGCATGAAGTCGAAACTTCCAATCTATATGCTCCCGCAGCACTATGTAGAGCTCAACGCCTTTCCGCTCCTGCCCAACGGCAAGATCGATCGCAAGGCGCTTCCGCATCCGGAAGTCCTTGCTCCGAGCACTCTCGACCGCAGAGTGGAATTGCCTTTGACCAGCTCCCAGAGCCGTATGCTCTATGTCGATGCTCTGGACGACGCGAGTCATGTGCACAATCTGATGGGTGCATGGATTCTTCCAGCGGAAACGGATGAACTTGCTTTTGAGCAGGCTCTTTACGCGGTTCTTTCCGAGCAGGACGCTCTGAGAATGTCGATCCAGAGAGTGCAGTCGACAGCGGAAATCCGACTGAATGAACCAAGCATTCCCTCACTGAGTAGGACCAAAGTTCTGACTTTGACAGCTGCTCGGGAATTTATTGAAAGCGCGAGTCGGGCTAAGATCGATCTTGAGAAGAGTCCAAATTTTCAAATGGGAATAGTCACGGTAGAGTCTGCTGAGAGAGTCTTTTACCTACTGACCCATCACATCTTCTGGGATGGCTATTCCTATAGCGTCTGGTGGAAGAGCCTCGGCAGGCATTACGCCCAGAGCCTTGAGCGTGGGTTTAGTCTTAAAGAAGCTCCCGACTATGGCTACGCCTCGTACATCAAAGAGCAAGCCCAAAGCAAGGCAACTCATCCGGGCAGCGAGACATATTGGAAGACAATGTTCTCCACTCTCCCGGACACACTTGAGCTCGCCACGGATTATCCAAGGCCAGCGGAGCTGACCCATACAGCTGAATCGATAGATTTCGAACTCGACGACAGCACGAATGCCGAGCTTTTGAGCTTCGCCAAGGCGCGTCACGTGACGCCTTACCAGGTGTTGCTCAGCGTGTATCTTCTTCTGCTAAAACGCCTTTCGAGGCAGGACGATATCGTCATCGGCACGCCCGTCCTTGGGCGTTCGAAGGGTGAACATTTTGATCTCCTTGGCAACTTTATCAATGCACTTGCTCTCAGGCTGACCTTTACCGAGGGCATGACCTTTAGCGACCTTCTCTCTGCCGTCAAAGAGCTTGTGCAGGGCGCCGCCTCTCACAGTCAGTACCCGATCGAACGTTTGGTAGCCGACCTTGCGCTGCCGCGTGATCCGAGTCGCACCCCTCTTTACAGTGCAATGTTCTTCTTTCAGGATCATGGTTCACAAAGGGAAACCTTGGGTGGCCAGGCTATCCAAAACTTTCCGCTTCATAGTCAGACTGTGGACAGCGACATCGTCTTTTGGATAGAACGTTATCAAAATGAAACTCTGGCTGGCATAAACTTTCGAAAAGATCTCTGGGATAAGAGCAGCATCCAGGCGATGGCAGATGCCTATCAAAGACTGCTCACCTCCTTTCTGAAAAATCCTGACCTGAGCCTAAGTGCAGTTGCCTTGAGCGATCATCCTCAGTTCCCTAATAAAGCCGAACTCCCATCCCCAAAACATCAGCATCTGTGGACGCTGCTTGAAAGCGTGGCACGTCAAAATTCAGGAAAAATTGCTGTCAGAACCAGAGATGAGCAAAGGGCAATGACTTATGCCGAGCTTTTGAGCCGAAGTCAAAACATTGCCGCCTATCTCTACGAGCTGGGCGCGCGCCCTGATGATGTGATCGGGATCTCCTTGAGTCGGAATGCGGATCTTATTCCTTCTCTTTGGGCCATCCTTTCCCTCGGTGCAGCTTACCTCCCGCTCGATCCTAATTACCCTTCGGATCGCCTGCAGTATATGGCAAGCGATGCGCAGGCAAAATTTCTTATCTCTGAAATCGATCATATGGAACCCTTTCGCACGCTTCCCATCAAGAAGCTTCTTCTCGATCGCGAGAAGAAACAGCTGGAACAAGAGAGGACAAGGCCTCCCGCCTTCGAACTGTCGTCCAGCAGTCTCGCCTACATCATCTACACCTCGGGCTCGACCGGAAAACCCAAGGGCGTGGAGATCGAGCATCGCGCCGTCTGTCATTTTTTAGAAGCAATTCGGCTGCGCATGAATCTTGACGATAGACTCCGAACCCTAGCGATCACGACGATTTCCTTTGATATTTCCGTGCTCGAGATCTTTGCCACGCTTTCCAATGCGGGTGAAGTTATCCTCGTCGAGCAGGATGCAGTCATGGACGGCATGAAACTGATTGAGGCCATTGAAAAATTCGACATCAATCTCGTCCAGGCGACTCCTGCAAGCTGGCGACTCCTCCTCAATTGTGGATGGACAGGCAAAAAAGATCTTATTGCCCTCTCGGGTGGCGAGGCACTGCCAAAGGATATTGCAGTGAGACTGCTCCCCGACACCCAGAGCCTCTGGAATGTTTATGGCCCGACTGAGGCCACCGTCTGGGCAACGGCTGAGAGAATCACGTCCGGCAGTGACATCAACATCGGCGAAGCACTTCCCTATTACGAGACTTTGATTCTCGACGAGAATCGACAGGCTCTGCCTCGCGGCACGATCGGCAATCTCTACCTTGCTGGCGAAGCTCTCGCCCGCGGCTACCGATTCCGTAAAGATCTCACCAACGAGCGTTTCTTTCCCCATCCTCAGAACCCTTCGGCTCGGATCTACGACACAGGGGATCTTGCCCGTTATCGACTCGATGGCAAGATTGAGTACATCAGCCGCCGGGATAATCAGGTCAAGCTAAGAGGCTTCCGCATCGAACTAGCTGAGATCGAACATGCTCTCATCGAGCATCCAGCCATCCTCGGAGCGGTCTGTCTTGTCCAGAGGCTCAGTGACGAAGACGCTCGCCTCGTAGCATACATCGTCCTTCACGAAGGCAAAAAGCTTAGTTTCGGCCAGATGCAGCAGCACCTGCGAGGGCTGCTGCCCGTCTACATGATTCCTAATCAAATGCTCGTAGTCGACGCCTTTCCACTGACGGGAAGTGGTAAGATCGATAAAAAGGCTCTGCCGAAGGATAAGCTCGAAAGATCTGATCAAAGTCTTTCAGCAGTTGTGGCACTCACTGCCGGCGAAGAGAAGATTGCCTCGATTTTTCGGGCCATACTTGGTACCCAGACGATTCGATCGAACGATAATTTCTTCGATGCCGGAGGTCATTCCCTTATCGCGTTTAAAGCAATCGATCGCTTTCAGAACGAGCTGGGCCTGGTGCTAACAGTGAGGGATCTGCTCCTCCGCAGCGTCGCGCAACTCGCCCACGATCTCGACCTCAAGCGGGAGGCAAACTGATGGCAATCGACGCAAAAACAGATCTGGGGCTCGATCCATTTTTCTTCTCTCAAGGAGGCAATGAGATCTTTGCGATTCACTATCCGGCGAGTCATAGGGACGAAGGTTTTGTCTTTTGTCATCCGGCGCCCCAGGACATGATGCGGGCCCACCATAGTCAGGTGACACTCGCAAAACGTCTTCAAAATCTTGGTTTCCCCGTTCTTCGCTTTGATTATTCCGGAACGGGAGATTCCACGGGTGGCATCGTTTCGATGGAGTGCTGGAAAAACGAAATTCTTCAGGCCGTTTCTGAGTTCAAAAAACGCAGCGGCCTCAAAAAAGTAAGCCTCATCGGCAGTCGCCTTGGAGCCAGCCTTGCGATCATGGCAAGCCAGGAGATTGGCATGAGGCGTCTTATTCTCTGGGATCCGATCGTCAGCGGCAGCGAACTACTCAAAGCCTATTCCGACTGTCATCATCGCCTTCTCAACCGGGTGCCGGACGAATCCCCTTATCCAGGCAATCAAAAGAATTGTGAGCAGAGCTGCGGTTATCCCTGGCCCCGCTCCATACAAGATGAGATTGCGAACGTGAGGCCAGAGACGCTCCACACTCTGAGTAAGATGATTCAAATCGTCAGCTCCGAGGAATCGAGCAGTCTCGGCCGCCTCATTGAAAACTATCGTCAGGAAACAAAAGAAGTCAGCCTGCAGAGTTCGGGTGAAAATATGAATTGGGCTGAGGACAGATATCTAAACCTCAGACTCTTCGCGCCGAACAGCATAAGGCTCCTCTGTCAGTACGCGGAGGAAAGCTGATGTCACATAAAGCCATCAACTTCGGCCGCAAACAGCATCTCATGGGCGTGCTCAATCATCTGCCGGGATCGCGTCGCGCCGTTATTTTGTGGAACACCGGAGTCTCTAACCGAGGTGGCCCCTTCCGCTGCAACGTCGCCCTGAGTGAAGCTCTGGTCAAAGAAGGGTATAGCGTCCTCCGCTTTGATTTATCAAGATTGGGTGACAGCGGCGATCCCGAAGAAAATCATTCGTTTCAGCTACGCAGCAGCCTCGATCTTAAGGACGCTTTGGATCTCGTGCAGGCTGAGAGCGGCATCGAGGACTATGTGCTCATCGGCCTCTGCTCCGGAGGAATGGACGCCTATTACTTCGCGATCGATGACACACGGGTCAAAGCCATCTTTATGGTCGATGCTCTGGTCTACCCAACGCCTCGGCATAAAATGACTTTTCTCGCGCTTAGGCTTATGAGTCCTTATCGATGGAAAAGACTCGCGCGAAAAGCCCTTGGCAAGATCAAATATCAGGCCGCTGAAATCCTCCCAGCGGATTATTTCGAATCGAACTATCCGAGGCGTCAAACTCCAGTTGATATACACCGGAGGCTTTACACCTTACTATTCCTATCGAAGCCAGTTCTTTGACATGCTTCCCGATCTCAAGCCTAAGGGCCAAATCGCGGTCGAATACTGGCCGGAGGTCGATCACCTGTTTATGCTTATGGAAGATCGTCAACGCCTGGTGGATCAGGTCGTCCGTTGGCTTGGTAAAGCGCCCGTGTCAGTGGCTCTGCCTGCCCTTGTGCCTTTGGCTCAGCCGATGCCTCTAGAGATTTCCCTGAAACAGGACGAGCCTCTTGAGATCAAAACGGTTCTCGAGATCTTCAATCAAATTCTTTCTCCCTCGAAGCTGGAAGCAAATGATAGCTTCTTCGATTACGGCGGCAGCTCCGTTCTCGCAATCAAATTAACGATCGCTCTTTCCGAAAAATTTGCGGCCGATATCCCCGTGGTAGCCGTCTACAGTCACATGACGCCGAGGGCCATGGCCGAAGCTATTGCAGCCGGGGAATTTGCAAGCGAACCTTCACAAACGCAAATCGGAATCCCTTCACCGATAAAACCGGGGAGCGGTGACCAGAACGCGAAAGAAGAAGACGAAGCTTACGCAATCATCGGTATGGCTGCAAACGTTCCTGGCGCGAAGTCGGTCGAAGAATTCTGGAAGATGATCCTCGATGGTCGGGAAGGCATCACGACCTGGACTAAGGACGAGCTTGATCCCTCGCTTCCACAGTCTCTCGTCAATAGTCCGCATTATGTGCCGAGCCGCGGCGTCATCGAAGGCGATCGATTCGATGCCTCCTTTTTTAAGATGAGTCGACGGGAAGCGGAATTCCTCGATCCGCAGCAGCGCATCCTTATCGAATGTTCCTATCAGGCTCTCGACGATGCAGGTCTTTTCAACTCCAGCTCTGAGACAAGGGTAGCTGTCTACGCAGCGGTAGGCTCGAACACCTATCTCACCCGCAACCTCGCTGCGGGTCATTTCGAGCCGCATTCCGAAGAGGAATATCTGGCCCTTCTCCTCAACGACAAAGACTATGTTGCGACTCGTGTCGCTTACGCTTTAAATCTTAAAGGCCCCGCAGTGTCCGTGCACACGGCCTGTTCGAGTTCTCTCGTCGCAGTCATCGAAGGCATCAAAGCAATAGCTGCGGGTCAGGCTGATGTCGTCCTTTGTGCAGCCGCATCGGTGAATGCTCCGATTGCCAGCGGCCATCTCTATCAAGAAGGGGGGATATTTTCTGTCGATGGACACTGCCGCCCCTTTGATGAAAAAGCCACGGGAACGATGTTCTCCGATGGTGCGGCAGCAGTCGTAATCAAGCCGCTTCGGAAAGCCTTGGCCGATAACGATGCGATTTATGCCGTAATTAAAGGCTGGGGCATGAATAACGATGGTGCGGATAAATCAAGCTTCGCCGCACCGAGTAGCAAGGGCCAGGAAGAAGCGATTCGTCAGGCAATCACCCGCGCTGCAATTGAGCCACGAGAGATGGGCTACATTGAGTGTCATGGTACAGGCACCCCCATCGGCGATCCGATCGAACTCGAAGC
>SEDW01001072.1 GCA_004193325.1 Pseudomonadota bacterium
CATGAGAGGCACTGGCTCCTAAGAAATCGAGGGCAAATCCCGCGTAAGCCCACTCCTTGAGCTTTGGGAATTTCCCGTAGAGAATCGCGATCGAGCCCAACAATTTAGCGAACCCTAGTATCTTCATCAGATAGAGTGGGTAGCCCAGAGCGAGCATGATCGTTACGATATTCTGTGGGCCATCGGTGACGAGCTCTACAAGGGCGCCTAGACCGGCCGGTACGAAGAGTAGAAGAGTGAGTGTCCAGTAAATGATTTTTGCTCGGTTTTTCATTGCGATGACGCCTTTATTAGCTGTTCTCTTTACAATATAAGGGTCCTGAGCTGCTTGACAAGAAGGCACATAAAACTCAGTGAGTGAGATCAAAGTAACCATGAAAAAGTCTAAGACTGTCGACGCCATAGAAAAGCTGGCGCCTAGGTGCGAAAGCGAAGAGAAGAAGGACCTTAAGGATCTCTTGACGAAGATCGGGGATAAATGGAGCATCCTTCTCATCGTCCTCTTGTCGAGGGCTCCCGAAAAGAAGGCGAGATTCTCGGAATTGCTGGCCTTGGTCGATGGTATCTCGCAAAGGATGTTGACCACGACTTTGAGAAGTTTGGAGCGCGATGGTTATGTGAAGCGCGAAGTCTTTCCTGTGGTGCCGCCGAGGGTTGAGTATTCTCTTTCTGCTTTGGGGGCGAGTCTTCTCCTGCCGTTGGAGCATCTGGTAGAGTGGACCCTTGCGAATCGATCCGCTATTCATGAGTCGAGGGCAGCCTATGATGGTAGAACTGTTTCAGGGATTGAAATTGTCTGATTGGCTAAAGAAGGATTAGACTTGCAAGCGAAACACCTCTTACTCGCCATACTTGTCGTGATTGTCTGGGGAATTAACTTTGTTGTGACAAAGATTTGTCTTCAGGGTTTTCCTCCGCTGCTGCTTTGTGCGGTGCGGTTTTTTCTTGCCGTCTTTCCGGCAATATTTTTTCTGCCGAAGCCCAAGGCTTCTTGGCAACTCATTGCAGCTTTCGGCCTGATGAATTTTGCTTTGCAATTTGCATTCATGTTTACTGGCCTTAATGTGGGAATGCCTCCCGGGCTCGCATCGCTCGTTCTGCAAACCCAGGCCTTTTTTACCATGGGTTTGGCAGCCTTTCTCTTTAGAGAGAGGCCGAGTGCCTTGAAGCTGGGCGGCGCTTTAATATCCTTCGTTGGAATCTGCATTGTTGCCTTCCATGCCCAGGGGACTCCCGTGCTCTTTGGGTTTGTCCTGACCTTGCTCGCCGCGTTCTGCTGGGCGTCGGGGAACATCGTCTCGAAGCGAATCGCTTCGCCATCACCCTTATCGCTCGTTGTCTGGGGAAGTCTTTATGCTTTTCCTCCAATTATGATCCTGTCCTTGAT
>SEDW01001073.1 GCA_004193325.1 Pseudomonadota bacterium
AGGATAACTCAATGCTTCCCAAGAAGACCCGAATTCTTATCGTGGACGATATGAATATGTTTCGGCAGATGGTTCGCCAAGCGCTCAACACGCTTGAGTATGAGGACTTAACCGAGGCAAGCGACGGGACTGTGGCTTTGAAGTGCCTGGAGGAAGCAATCCAGGCAGCTAAGCCCTTTGGCTTTATAATCTGCGACTGGAATATGCCAAAGATGAAGGGCATTGAGCTCCTCCGCACTATCCGCGCAACCACCTGGGGCAAAACAGTTCCCTTTCTCATGCTCACCGCTGAGGGCGAGAAAAAGAACGTGATCGAAGCGCTGCAGGAAGGTGTGGACGGCTACATAATCAAACCCTTTACCGTGAATATGCTCGCCGGCAATATCAAGCAGATCTACGAGAAGAAGATGGCCAAGGTTTCGTAAAGTGCGGATTGGGTTGAAGCGGTATGAATGAGTTTTTAAATTTCTTTCTCGATGAAGCGGTCGATATCCTGGTTGGTTGGGAGAAGGTGTCCCTGCGCCTCGAGCAGGACAGCAGCGCCGAGACCAAGGACGAGCTCTATCGCGCTGCCCACAACCTTAAAAGTGGTAGCGGAGCCGTGGGCCTCGACGCCTTTCATCATCTCGTGCATGCCGTTGAAGACCTGATTTCTCAGATTATGGGGCAGGAAGGCGAAGTGCCGTCTTCTGTCATTCGCATCTTCCTTGAAACGCATTCCACACTAGCCGCTTGGGTGGATCGCCTGAGAAACGGCGATGAAACGATTCCCCAGCCGGAGATCGATGCCATTCTCCTTTCTCTCGTTCCCTTTCTGGGTGAGCGAAGTAGCAAGGAATCGACGACTGACGACGAAGACCAGGAAGTTGAAGAGCAAGACGAGGTCTGCATCGAGAGCCAGCCAGAGGTTCCAAGCATCTCCGAAGTTAAGAAACCTTCAGCATCCATACCGGCTCCCAAACCTCAGGAAACCATTCGGGTCGCCTCGCAAAAGCTCGACAACCTCATCGAACTCGTTGGCGAACTGGCGACGCAGCAAGCCATCGTCTGGCATGGCCGGCAACTGGGTGCTCTCGATTCTGAGAGCTGTGACAACGCGATCCATCTCATCCAAAAGATCGCCAAAGATCTCCAGGGCCTCTCGCTCTCTTTAAGGCTGCAACCCCTTCAAAATCTCTTCCAAAGACTTGAGCGCACCATCCGAGACCTTGCCCGAAGCCAGGACAAGCGTATCGACGTCATTCTCAAGGGTGAGGATGTGGAACTCGATAAGTCCGTCGCAGAGCGCATCGCTGACGCTCTCACCCACGTCGTGCGCAATGCGATCGACCATGGGGTGGAGCTGAGTCAGGATCGGGTCGCGGCCGGAAAATCTCCTGTGGCCAG
>SEDW01001074.1 GCA_004193325.1 Pseudomonadota bacterium
CCACTCGAAGTTGGGATAGCCCCACTCGTAGGTGTTGTTGTTCCACATGATAAACTTCACGTCGTTGTAGACGAAGCTATAGTTTAGCGGACCAAACATTTTGGTGTAAATTTCCTCGCCGTAGATCAGTCCGTCGTGGTTGCCTACAACAGTGAGAATAGGACGGCGGAACTCTGTAATGATCTTAGCGACCCACTCAAACTCACGACGGAGCGCACGGTCCGTTAGATCGCCAGTCAGTAGCGAGAATTCGATATCATCGCGTTTATTGATTTCCGTGCGTGCATCCTTCAGATAACTGACGACGACTTGCGGGTCACTCACGAGAGCCACTTTGAAAGGCTGGAATGTGGGCGATCCGCCGCGGAGCATATCCAGGTGTTTTTGCGTGAGATTTGTATAGAGAGGAGTTTCAAGACTACCCCAGGGTGACAGATCACCGCAGGAGGAGATAAAGAGGACCATCAAGGTCCACAGTATCTTTTTGTTAAGACGACTACGTAATATCTTCAATTTTTTGACCTTTAGTTTTTGCTCGTTGCCCAGCCTTCACCGAGCGCACGATAAAACTTTAGAGAAGAAGACGCAAGTGTTGGCGCAGACAGTGGCCTATTCTTTAGAGTACTCGCCAGTCGTTAAAAGTGTTTCCGCATTGGCGGCGATCTGATCGAAGAGCTGATTGACCCTCTCGATATCCTGCGCGGAGATTCCGGCCATCATTTGATCGATAAGGATCATCACAATCCCGTCGATTTTTTGGGAGAATTTTCGTCCTGCAGGAGTCAGATAGACGAGTTTTGCCCGTCGATCATCCGGAGCATCTTTGCGGGAAATCAGCCCATTTTCTTCCAGAATATCGAGCTGTCTCACCAAGGTTGGCGCTTTTATTCCCAGATCTTCGGCGATAGTGATTTGCCGAATACCCTCACCCAGTCTCGCAATTGTGAAAAAGCATGAGCTGGTAGCCAATGACAGGCCTGCGGTCGCAAAGGCTTTATCAGCCTCCCTGCGCCAAAGTTCTCGATTCGACTTTAAAAGCGTGAGAAATCGACGGCCCGGCGCATATTTATCTGAGACAGACATAATTCCTCTCACAGACTTGTTGCGCCATAAAAGCGCATACAAAGCCTTTTTCTAGAAATGCGGTGCTGCAGTACAGTCGTAAAGGATTTGTGCAGGTAAATGCTACGGAAAAAAAGCCAGCCGCAGAGACTGCGACTGGCTTGAGGTCATTGGACCATTGGTTCTACAAATCAAAAACTCGCTGAAATTAAGCGGCTGGGCATTGACGCCATGTGAGGCCCCAAACTTGTTTGATTTCGCCATCGATAGAATCGTTGGTGATCAAACCAGCTGCGTTCGGGAACTTAACTTTGTTCGTGTT
>SEDW01000176.1 GCA_004193325.1 Pseudomonadota bacterium
AAAGGTTTCTTCATGAGAGACATCACGTCTAGAAGAATCAGCCTGGCGCTACTCGCTGGTCTTGTTCTTAGTGCCCAGCCAGTCTTGGCTCAAGATGCCGCAGTTCCTGGACCAACCCCGACGCCTGCCACAGAGCCTAGTGATAGCACTACGCCTCCTGCTGACGATGCTCAAACCAAGCAAGTGCCAACGGGCGAAGTTGTTCCGCAAAATCAGAATCCGAATCCAATTCCTACTGGACCCACTCCTCCTACTCCGGGCACTGGTTCAGAAGTTTCTGTTCAAAAAGAAACGAATGCTCCAAGCAAATCACAACCAGAGCAGATCATCGTAACCGGTTCGCGCATCAAAAGAATTGATGCTGAGAATTCTACGCCTACGAAAGTTCTTCGTCAGGAAGACTTTAATAAGGCTGGTGTAACTACAGTTGTTGAGCTTCTTCAAAACCAGACAGAGAACTCGTTCGGTAGCTTCATGGGTGGCGGAGGATACGTTGCTGTAGGTCAGTCGACTTTCAGTTTGCACGGTTTAGGTGCTGACAGAACTTTGATCCTCGTCAATGGTCGTCGTTTGCCTCGTGAAGCGAGTCTCGGTGGAACGAACATCAACAACATTCCTTTGGCAATGGTTGATCGAGTCGAGATTTTGAAAAGTAGTGCTGCTGCCGTTTATGGTGCAGACGCTATCGCCGGCGTTGTTAACGTTATCCTGAAAAAATCCGTTACAGGTTCTGAAGTTTCAGCAAAGCATAATCAATCTTATGAAAAAGGTGGTAACACTACGAAGATTGATGCTGTGACTGGATTCAAGGTCTTGAACACTGACGTGACTCTCGCTGTCGGTGCTGGTCATACTCAGCAGATCTTGACGAAAAACCGCAAGAAATTGTGGCAGGAAGCTTCGCCTTACGATCTTTCGACAGCGGGCGCTCCAACAAATACCTATTCTTGGGGGTTGCAAAACCCAAACAACCCGGCTGCTAGCTTGGGCGATTACGTGTACCGCGCGAGTCCAAATTGTCCGCCCGAAATGTTGAGCGCTTTCCCGAACGATCCCACTACAGTCTTGTGCCGTGGTGATGGTCGTAAAGTAAGTTCAAGCGAGTTGATGCCTCGTAAAGACGAGAGATTTGCTACAATCAACCTCGAAAATCAATTCGGGGATGTGGCTGTCAGCACAACTATCATGGCAACTCAGACGCTTACAGAAAGCATGCCTTCAAGTCGAACTCTGACGTCGAACCCAGCTAGAACTGGCGCTTACGTTCTTCCGTTTAGCCAGACCCCTGCTGATCTGCAGGCTCAGGCCGCTTCTCTGGGTTTGAACTACACTCCAGATCAGTTGATTAAAATCAGCGCACCTCGGTACTTCCCAGAAATCAAGGGCACCACTCAGTCGGAAGACACGTCTATCGGTGCAATGATTGCGTTGACAGGCCCTATCACTTCGACTTGGGACTGGAACTTTGATGCTTCGCATTTTGTGACGAAACGCGTAGTCGATTATGATAAGGCTCCAGATCGCCTTGCCTTCGTGCAGAATCTTTTCCCAGTTTCGAGAACTGAAGCTCCAAGCTTCAACATCTTTACTGATGATTTGAGCGCAATCGGTAGCTACTTCATTGATCTCCATCGTGAAGAAACCAATGTTATTACAAGTGCCACGGCATATGCTTCGGGTCCTGTATTCGAGCTACCGGGTGGTACGGCACAAGTGGCGGCAGGGCTTTCTGCAAGTCACGAGAAGTACACCTTGAGTCCTGATCTTCGGGACCGTGAGTTCCTAAACACATCTCCTGAAACAGCGGGAATTTTTAGAGCTCGTTACTTGGGTAGTTTCGGTGCGGAAGGTCAAGGAAAGCGTGACGTAACATCAGCATTTGCCGAAGTGAATCTACCGGTGCTTAAAGAGATCGATGTTGGCTTCACTGGTCGTTGGGATCACTATTCGGATTTTGGTGACACAGTAAACTACGGTACTAGCTTGGTGATTAAGCCGGTCTCTTGGTTGAAGGTTCGCGGTAACGCCGGTTCTGGTTTCCGGGCGCCGAGTCTTTCGGAGATCTTTAACAGTGCTGACGGTGGATACCTTTCGGTTACCGATCCTAGGTATTGCGACAACACGGTTCCAGCCGATAACCCATGCGGTAACAACGGTACTGGCTACAGTGTTTTCGTTAACTCGCCTGGTAATCCAGATTTGAAGGAAGAGACTTCGTTTGCATGGACGACTGGATTCTTGGTCGAGCCGAGTGAAGTTTATAACATCTCGGTCGACTATTGGAACACTCGCGTCAATGACACGGTTGGCCAAGAGTCACTTCGTCGTCTAATCGAAAAAGAAATTGCCGGTCAGAGCATTGGTAACTCTGTGATCAGCCGCGGCGAAGACGGTCGTATCGGTCGTATCGATAACTCATTTGGTAACTTAGGACGTCTTAAGGGTGCTGGATACGATATCGGCTCCAACCTCAAGCTTCGCGCTGGTGAGCTTGATTATGGTCTCACAACCCAATACTCGAGAACATTATCGAGCAAATCACGTCCAACTGCAGAAGATCCTGAAGAAGAATATGTGGGTTCGTTCGGTGCTCCCCGTTACCGTCTAACTAACTCGATCTTCCTAGGAAATAAAGTCCACTCAGGTTCGTTCGATATTTTCACAACGGGTAAACAAGAGTCAGGTCGTTTCCGGACTGATCCAACTTACGGCTATATCTCCCCTGAAAACCGTTATGATATTTCCTACGGCTGGAAATACATGGACGGCGGCACTTTGAGTCTTGGCGTGTACAACATCGAGAACCGCATGATGGGTCTTTATGTTGCGGATAAAGAGACTCGTGGCGTTTCTTACGATCGTACTGTTGCGGATCTTCGTGGTCGTCAGTTCCAGATTGGTTTGAAACAAGCGTTTTAATTAATCGTAATATTTAACGAGAAGGCTTTTCCAAAAGATTTGGAAGAGCCTTTTCAATTGGGCTGATTTCACTGCTTTCCTCGTGACTAAAAAAAAGCATTATTTGGTGAAATTCACTTTTTTTGAATTGCTTCATTTACGAAAGAATTGAGTACACTAATTCATTTGAGAAGGAGACTTTACTTCAACTCAAGTGAGAGCTTTATCGAGAACGATTTTCTCGATCTATCTGACGATTCATTTGACCAGGATTTCTTTAGCCTATATAGGTTAGCCATCACTAGATAGAGGAAAGTCTATGAACCAATTGGAAGCCGAAAAAATAATCTCCTCGACCAGGAAAACTGTAGCGCGAACTTGTTTGAGTCTGATTTTCGTACTAATTGCATTCACTGGTTATTCTGCGATCACAGTTCCTGACTCAGTAATTGATGTTTTTCTCGAAATGTCCGCGATGATAATTCTGGGAATATTTGTCGCTATTTTTCTCTTCCGCCGTTTTAAAAGCACAGTCCTCGGAGTAGCCGCATGAAGATCTTAGTTCTAATATTATCTTTCTTGTCCACATCTTTGTACGCCGCTGACTCATATGATTATGTAGCTAAAAAAGCGAAACAAAATGCCTCTCTGACAATTTTAGAAAACGCCCCTGATTACTTCACAGCGCGGGATGCACGAGGGGTGCAATTCTCCCTCAACAGAGCTCAAGTAACGAGTTCGATAAGCACCATGAAGCAAGTCCCTGGAATGGAAACTGATTCGGTTGTCGAGGCAGTGTTTTCGGGCAAGAATCTATCTTATCTCGGGGATCTGAAGGCTCAGCGTTATATAGCAAAAGGTACTCGACTTGCATGTGGGACAATGGGAGCTGCTTGTGGAATTTTGGCTGGTGCGACCGCAGAATTTATTCTGCCGGTCGTTGTTGGATCGGCCTGTGTGGCTGTAGCGGCGGAATGTGTGAGCGATGCAAGCACAATTCTCACCGATGTCGAGCGGAAAATTAATCTAGAAATTCAACGTTTGGCTGAATCGTCTCTTACAGGTGGTGGGGCTGGTTCCGATCCGCAGGGTGTACACGACGTGGGTGGAGGAAGCGGGTTGCATGATACCCTGATGGGGCCTGGTTGCGAGTGGTTGCCAACTACGGAAGTATCAAGTGGTGGACATTCTTCGATTGTGCCGGCACACATTGATTGTAGTGGGACTTGAATTGACACAATCGTTCTAATCTAGGGCTGACGAAAGTCAGTTGTTTGATAGAGGGCCAGGGTTATGCCCTGGCTTTTTTCTCGATTTCTTTGGGCTAACTCTGGTTGCGCTGAGTATTTGCACGAATAGTCGGCTCGCGTAAAAATCTATACATTTCTTTTTCAAACACGGGCTACATGCGGCTTGAAGCTTCATTGATAGCACTCAGAATCAAGGAATGTTCCATGAATGACCTCGTCTTGATCGAACTCCAGAGACAAAATAGACGTCTTAAACAAATCCTATTCATTGGCTCGATCGCAGGCGCATCTCTTGTGACTCTCGCTGCTAAATCAGTTATTCAAAATCAAAAATTTACCGAGATCGATGTCGAGCGAATCAATATCGTGATGCCTGACGGGAAAAAGGAACTCGTGATCTCGAATCGACTTAGAGTGCCAGCACCGATTCACGACGGCAAAGAATTGGCTCGCAGCGGTCCTGCCCGTCCAGGGCTGATCTTTTACGATTCTTTAGGGAATGAGAACGGCGGTTTGATCTTTGACGGAAAGCTTGATGAAAAAGGCAAACCGTCGGCTGGCATGCACTTCTCCATGGATCGCTTTGGTGGGGATCAGCAGTTGGCTCTGGTCAACTACGAAGCGCAAGGGAGCATCGAGTCTGGACTCAAGGTGTTCGATCGCGGTCTGATGAATGACTACAAACCTATTCAGGATAAAATGGAAAAGCTGCCGGAGGGCCCTGAAAAGGATGAATTGAGGAAGCAGTGGGTCGCTGCCGGCGGGCCACAAACAACGCGGATGTTTGTGGGAAAGACGAGAGGAAAATCCTCGGCGGTGATTCTAGCTGATACTAAAGGCACGCCTCGGATCATGATGCTCGTGACACCGGAGGGTGAGCCGAGTCTTGAGTTTATGGATGAGCAAGGGAAGGTGATTCAGCGGTTGCCGGATTTGGGGCAGAAGAAATAGGTAATTGACGATTGTCTGACTAGGGGTTTTATGATCGAATTTCCATCTATTCCGATGCCCATTTTAACACCAAGGCTTCGGCTCGAGCCTCGCAGAGTGGGGGATGGCAAGGCTATCACCCGAGCCATCGAGAGCAACTTTGATGAGATCTCAAAGTGGATGTCTTGGGCGAATCCTTGTCCGACTGTTGAAGACAGCGAAGCCTATGTTCTCAAATCCATTAAAATGTTTGAAGACCGTGAAACTCTCGAATTGCTCATCTGGGATCGAGAGAGTGGAGAGCTTCTTGGCAGCAGCGGATTCAACGAAATCGACTGGACCGTGCCGCGCTTGGAGACAGGTTATTGGCTGAGCAAGGAGGCTTCAGGTCAAGGCTTCGCCACCGAAGCAGTCAACGCTTTAACTCGGTATGCCTTTGAGGTGCTGGATGCGAAGCGCCTAGCAATTACTTGTGACAAAGACAATGTGAAGAGTCGACTTATCCCGGAGCGTCTGGGGTTTGATCTTGAGGGCATCTTGAGAAATCATATGATGAAGATTGGGAGTAGAGAGACGCGCGACACTTTGATTTATTCTCGCGTGGATCTCAACGGATTGCCTGATCTTGACGTGAGTTGGTAAATAATGACGATCACCCCAATCCTTGAAACAGCCCGCGTCTTCCTTCGTGAAATCACATTAGAGGATGAAGACTTGCTACTGGACCTCGATAGCGATCCCGAAGTCATGCGATATATCTCCCAGGGGATGCCTAGCAATCGCTCTGAAGTAACAGCGTCTATCGAAAGAATTAGATCTCTTTATGTAAAACATCAGGGAAGATTTGGCTGCTGGGCGGCCATCAATAAAACAAATGACGAATTCATTGGGTGGTTCCTCTTTAGACCTTCGCACTCTGATCCAGACAATACAAAGCGCATTGAGCTTGGTTACCGACTGAAAAAAACCTGCTGGAGTAAAGGTTATGCGACCGAGGTGTCGCAGGCAATTCTTTTGAAGGCTATGGAGAACCCAGGCATCGAAGAGGTATTCGCAGTTGCCGTCAAAGATAATGTAGGGTCACAAAATGTTATGAAAAAATGTGGAATGCAGTTGGTTAGAGAATTCGCAAGCCTTGAGTTTACAGAGAACCTTGAGTCACTTGTGGAATTCTCTATCTCAATGCATTCTGTTCGAGCTAATTAATTTAGAGATTTTGTTTGAAGAGTTCAACCAACCTCGCCCAGTGTTTCTCCGCAGCCTCTGCATCATAAGCTGGCAAATCCTGCATCGTAAAATGATGCTGCGCCCCTGAGTACAACTCCACTTGATAGGGTATGGAGAGGGGTGCCAACGCCTTGTCGAATTCCTTAATCTGCTCGGCCGTCATATGCGGATCGTGATCTGCGTGGCCCACGTAGAGGGAGGCGCTAAGCTTCGGTAATAAGCGATGCGGACTGCTAGCGTCATAACCCACCAGTCCACCCGCATGAAAGCTCGCCACCGCTCCGAAACGCTCTGGGTAAGTCGCAGCCGTGCGGATCGCCATGGCTCCGCCCAT
>SEDW01000177.1 GCA_004193325.1 Pseudomonadota bacterium
ACCAGTTGCCTCGTCACCAAAGTTCTCTTCGATGAAAGCGGGGCTGAACCTGTCGCCACAGGTGTCGAATACATCGTCGGCGATAAGATTTATCAGGCGAGCAAAAGCCCTAATCCAGCATCAGGTCGCAGAACCAAGGTCTTCGCCAAGCATGATGTCATCCTCGCCGGCGGAACCTTTAATACGCCGCAGATGCTCATGGCCTCGGGCGTGGGCCCCAAAGAGGACCTTCAGCGCTTTGCCGATGAGACTCCGGGTTACAAGGTCATCGTCGATCTGCCGGGCGTGGGAGCCAATCTACAGGATCGCTACGAGGTCTCGGTCGTCTCCAAGACTGAGGACAATCTGAAGATCGTTGAAAACTGTCAGTTCAAGAGTTCTCTGAGCGATCCCTGCTATGCGCAATGGGCTCTGGGCAGCGGCCCCTATACGTCGAACGGCGGCATTATAGGAATGTTCAAAAAATCGAAAGCGAGCCTCGCCAATCCCGATCTCTTCATATTTCTTCTGCCAACGGATTTTCATGGCTACTTCCCGGGCTATTCTAAGACCGTTGCCGCAGCCAAGAACTCAACGACCTGGGCAATCCTCAAGACCCACAGTCAGAACCGGGGCGGCCGCGTATCCTTGAAAAGCCTTGATCCGACCGTTCGCCCACTCATCAATTTCAAGTACTACGAAGATGGCACCGATGCTGAGGGCAATGCTCTTGAGGGCGGCGTGGCGGCAGTCAATGATGATCTGGAAGCGGTGGTGAGTGGCGTCGAGTTCGTTCGCGAGATCACAGCCTCGGCCAGCACCACACTGGCTATTCTTGATATCACTGCCGAACTGCCTAAAGGTCCGGCCGGCTTTTCGGCCCCCTATTTCCAGGAAGTTATTCCTGGCAAGAGCATCAACAAAAAGGACAAACTGCGCGACTGGGTCCGCCGCAACTCCTGGGGCCATCACGCTTGTGGTACCTGCAAAATGGGAGAAAGCTCGGACCCAATGGCCGTCGTTGACAGCAAGTTCCGCGTCCTCGGGACCAAAAATCTGCGGATTGTCGATGCGTCGGTTTTCCCGAGAATTCCTGGCTATTTCATCGCCTCGTCGATCTACACGATGAGCGAGAGAGCCACCGATGAAATCCTCGAAGAGCGCGGCCTGCAAAGACGGGTGAAAGTCTAAATCTGATCCTGGCGACAAGACGGGATAACTCATGTATAGAGTTATCTCGTTTTCTTTTATCCGAATGAGACCGATGAAGGAGTTTCTGTGACGAATCTAAATTGGCGAGGCCTTGTTCTGGCCTCATTCCTCCTGACAGCCACTACTGGAGCCGACGCTCAGACTAACGTTCAGGACACATGGGATCTGAGCGCACTCTATCCAAGTGATGCCGCCTGGAGCGAATCTGCCAAAACTATTGAGTCTCTCATTACGCCAGTCGAAAAGTGCAAGGGTCAATGGGGCAAGTCTCCCAAGGCCATGGCGGCTTGTTTCGAGGTCTATTACACGGCTCAGAAAGCTGTGGCGCGACTTTCAAATTATGCGGACCAAAAAGTTTCGGCCAATGGCGAAGATCCAAAATCCCAGGCGATGAAAGGTCAGGCTGGCAAACTCTGGGCAAGCTTTGGCGAAGCTTCGAGTTCGATGAACAGTGAAATCAATGCGATCCCTGTTAAAAAGTTTAAATCGTTTACAGACGATAAAGCCCTCAAGCCTTATCGCATGGTGCTTGAGAATATCGTGCGTCTCCGCGATCACACGCTAAGCGCCGAAGAAAATCAGATCCTCGCTTATTCTGCCGAACTCGCTGGTGGATCGCGTGAGGTCTTTCACGCCCTCACAACCCTCAACCTTCCTTTTCCAACGGTCACCTTTAAGAACGGTGAGAAGGTGCAGATGACTGCTCCTGCCTTTGGCAAATACCGTCAGTCGAAAGACCTCGAAGATCGTGAAAAAGCCTTTCAGGCGTTCTTCGGTACCTACAAAAACTTCCGTGAAACCTATGCTGCAAACTTCAACAGCATGGTGAGCCGCGATGCGTTCTATCGCAAAGCGAACAAGTATTCGAGTGATGTGGAAGCGGCTTTGAGCGCTACCAACGTTCCGGTAAACGTCTACTCGCGCATGATCGAACAGGTCAAAGCTTATCGCCCTCTCCTCTGGCGTTATCTCAAACTCAAGCAAAAAGTACTGGGCCTCAAGGAATTGAAGTACTCAGATCTTTATCTTCCGCTGACTGAAGATGCTCCTCCGCAATACAGCTACGCCCAGGCGCAGGGCATTGCCCGCGAGACTCTGAAGCCTTTGGGCCAGGAATACGTGGATATCCTTGAGCGCTCGATCAAAGAACGCTGGATCGACGTTTATCCCGCCAAAGGCAAAGTCGGTGGCGCTTACATGGACGGCTCAGCCTACGATGTGCATCCCTACATGCTCATGAACTATAACAACGACTATGAGAGTGTCTCGACCTATCTCCACGAGTTTGGTCACGCCGCTCATAGTTTTTATTCCAACAAAACCCAGCCCTACCAGTACGCGGACTACCCCATCTTCGCGGCTGAAGTGGCTTCCACTTTTAACGAAAGCCTCCTTCACCATCACCTGATGGGCGTAAACAAGGACCCGAAATTCCAACTCTTCATCCTCGGCCAGATCCTGGAAAACTTCCGTACCACCGTTTTCCGTCAGGCTTTCTTTGCTGACTTTGAATGGAAAGTTCACGAAATCTCGCAAAAGGGCAACACTCTGACAGCCGATCTCCTGGACAAGACCTACTTCGAACTCCTCAAGGAATACTACGGCGATGCTGAAGGCGTCGTGAAGATAGACCCACTCTACGCGGTCGAGTGGGCCTACATTCCCCACTTCTACAACCGCTTTTATGTCTTCCAGTACACGACGAGCTTCATTGCCTCGAATGCTCTGGCGGAAAAAGTTTTGGCCGAGGGCCCGAAAGCACGCGATGCCTACATTTCAATGCTCAAAGCTGGCGGCTCGCTCTACCCTCTCGACCTCCTCAAGCAGGGCGGTATCGATATGAGTGGAACAGAGCCCTATAAGATCTCCTTTGCAGCCATGGAGAAGGCTTTGACTGAAGCCGAAAAGCTGGTCGCCGCTAAAAAGTAATTATTGCGCAGACAAAATAAAAAGCCGACGAAATCCTGATGGTTTCGTCGGCTTTTCTCTTGTGTGATGAATCAGCTTGTTAATGCGAGAACTTTGGTGATCGCATCGAGTACGCGCTGCGAATTAAAGGGCTTCACTATCCAGACGAGCACGCCGAGATCTTTGCCGATCGCTTTGACTTCGAGCGAGGATTCGGTCGTCAGCATAAAGATAGGCAGCGTCAGATACTCAGGTACACTCCTCACCTTTCTGCAGAGATCAATGCCGTCAGAGACGGGCATGTTCAAATCAGTGATGATAAGTTCAATACCAGGATTTTCGCGCAGTTTATCAAAGCCGTCGCTGCCATTGATGGCATCAAAGACATCGTGTCCTGCCTCTTCCAATATTTCCTGAAACTCCATGCGAAAAACATCGGAGTCGTCGACTATAAGAATTTTCGCCATAACGCACCTATCCAAACATCGATGTGGTCCAAAACAGCCCCTGGATTACTTACTGCCTTTAGCCTTAATCGCTCTTTGGCATTTCCGTAATTCACTGACATCGGTCCCGAAAATAGCATAACAGACTTCTGAGACGTTTCGCGAAGGGAAAAATGGATGAACACTCCAGCTGTATTCCATCGGACTGCCTCTGGCATCGATTGCCAGCTCAAATTCCGTGGTGCGAGCAGGAAAGGTCGGAAGATCGGTTGTCTTCACCATAAACATCTTACCCGTCTCAGGCTTGAAGAGCTCAAGCACACTGCGGCCGAGTGTATCGTCCATGTGACAGAAAAAGAACTTGGCCGCGCAGTGGTTGGATCTCACGATCCGTCCGCTCGCTTCGATCACGAGGAAGACGAGGGGCACATCGTCGAGCAACGATTCGACCGTGGCCTTGGAATGCTCCATGATCGAGAGGATATTATGAGTCGCCTGAACGAAATGGTTCTGGGCCAGGAATCCAACTTTTATGCTCATAAAAACTCCATATCATCTTCGTTGGTCTCGACCGGTGCCGACCAGCGGATGGCATCAACAAAGGGGCGATCGTAAATTTCGATACTGGTCTTGTATACGAGGGTCCCAAGATTGGTCTCGAGAGTCCACAGATCCAAATCCTGCAGATCAGCGTGGGCTATCTCGTAGATGTCATCAATCCCCCGCATGATCAGAGGCAGACTCAGACCCATCTTCACGTCGACGCTGCCGAGGCTGCGCTTGGTGGCGCCTGCGGTCAGGTTCATCAGTTCCTTCATAAAGTCTGGAATCCAGGCGTCCTGAACCTCCTCGATCTTGACCCGACGTCTCTGCGACATCAGTTCGAGCCCATACTGGTGGCTGTAGAAGACTTTGATCGTGATCCGGAACTCCCCGCTCACCATGAGAATCAAGGCCATCCGCGGCGCAAAGATCGGCGCTGGCTGGGCTGAGCCTTCCGCAATCTTGATCTGATTGAGTTTGCCATGATGGGTGAGTTCTTTAATGGATGCTATACGTAGCATCTCACGTATCGCTTGAATGCCTTGCAACTGTGGCATTGGTGTTTCCATTTTTTTGTTAAGGGCTTGACTCATATGCATCTCTTCTCCTAGTACCGACAGTTAGCTAACGCGTTGTTCATGAAACTCAGTCTTGAACTTGGGAATCGTGATAATCACCCGAGTCCCCTCGCGCAGCTTACTTTCCACATCAATCGTCCCATTGAATTCTTTCACCGACTCAACCACAGCGGCCATGCCTATGCCACGACCGGAGAGATCTGTAAGATCCTTAGCGGTGGAGACACCACTTAGAAAAATCATCGAGAGCTTTTCTCTCTGACTCATCTTTGCTACTTCGGCGGCTGTGACTTTGCCCGTTTCCAGAGCCTTGATCTCGAGTTTCTCTGTATCGATCCCGCGTCCGTCATCGCTGACTTCCACGACAAAGGCTTTTGGTTCCTCATGAAAGCTCATGCTGATACGCCCCATCTTATCTTTGGTTCCGCGTTCCCTGGCGGGCTCGATACCATGATCGATGGAGTTACGAACAAGGTGCGTAAGATTTTGCATGAGCGACGTGAGATGGCTCGGGATCAGAGTCGCACCGCCCAAGAGTTCGAAGCGAACTTTCTTGCCAAAACGTTTTGCGAGTTGGGCGCAGAGTTCATCGATCGGACCCAGGTATTCGTCCGCTCGTTTCATCTTAACACGCTCAAAAATCTCGCCCATTTCAAGCTTCAGCTGCTTGAGGTCTACCGCTCCCTGAATGTGATCCTCAATCGAGGTCAGTAACTCTTCGCTCAGGGAATGGTATTGAAGTCGCTTGCCGCCGTACTGGGTTCCAAGCGCTCGGCTGTTCTTCATGAGGAAGTATTTGAGAGTCTCTTCGAAGGGCATCAGATCGCTTAAGACGATGCCTTCCTTATCTTCCACTTCATGAACCATGCTCGAGATCGCATTGAGGCCATAGAGCCCAAGATTGCCTTTGATCGTGTGAAGCGAGCGGCGAACAGCTTCCTGGTCTCCACGATCCAGAGCCTCCTTCATACGCTCGACATTGGCCGCCACGTCGTCGATAAAGGCTTGAAAACGTTCTCGTGAGCGAAGGATTTTTAGAAGACTGTGAGCTTCCGCAACTTCGGCCTCGGCTTTGACAAGAGCGGTAATGTCGGTCGCGCAGAAGAGCACGGAATCGACTCGACCGTCCTTACTTCGGACCGCGGAGCCAATGAGAGAGATATCCCGTCCATTCACCGAAAAACGGTTAGGGAGCTGGCTGAGCGAGAGTTCCTCAGGCGCAATGTCCTCGAAGACCTGCATGTAGAGTGATTTGAGATGGCTTGCATCCCGCAGACTGAGTTGAAGAAGTACGGGCAGACTCGCGCCCTCGATTCCGTCCTCGGTCCGGCTGAAAAAGCCCATGATCGATTTGGAGAAGCCCTCGCGGACCTTGAGATCACTGTCACAGATGAAGAGACCAATGGTCACGTTATCCATGATATTGCGAATAGCCTGAGTCTTTTCTTTGACGATGTTTTCGAGACCGATGACATTGTCAAAGAAATTTCTGGAAATGGTCGCAGCCGCTATCGATTCGGCAAGGACGAAGGCTGCATGAACACCGATGACCCAGAGAGAGGCATCATAGTTGAAGACGCTCGAGGGTATAAAGAACCAGAAAGCTGCGTGCTGCACGATGACGGTGATTGTCGCGACCCAGATCACGAGCGGGTTACCCCAGGCCGTGAGTAGAGCGATGGCGGCGAAGACATGAAAATGCATTTCGATCTGTGCAGGGCCTTGACCCAGATGGGCTAATAGCGCGCCGAGCGCCATGCAATCGCATTGATTCGTCTCGCATGGTTGAGTTCGGCCTCGGTCGTTTCTTTAGGCAAAACGAAATATTTTAGAAACTTAGGGTTCATTCTTCACCTTTTCCCCTCAGGTTCACTGTATTTAAGCTTAGAAGGATCGATGGCTGACTGAAGCCTCTCCCCTACCGCACAACCGAAGAGCGGCAATGCCTTGGTCTGCCCGTCCCGTTTGAGATCGGCTATCACCTTGAGATCGAGAGCTTCGGTCCTCGCGCTTCGCGCATAGTAACCTCCGAGGTAAGCCACTTCCCTCGACGGGTTGAGTATGAGCATGCTCGGGGCCGCCTCGAGCCCAAAGATCTCCACCAGCTCCTGCCCTTTGAGGCGTTTCGTCTGAAAGCCTCTCTCCTCGAACACTTTAGCTTCCGCTTCCTCCGCATCGATAAGAAGAACGGTCTCCGAAGAAAACTCCGCGGATCGTCCACGCTTTAAAAGATGCTTTCCAACATCGGAGGAACAGTTGCAGCCCGACATCAGGGTGTGGACGGCTGTCCAGTCTTTGCTATCCGGATTCAAAGCTCTCATGGCGTCCCGAAGCTTGTACTGATCCTTCGGCACGGGCAGAGTCAAAACATGGGATGCGGTGAACATGGTAATGGGATAGACGACCAGGGGTACCCACAAGAGCAGTACTGCTGTACCCAGACGGTTACGAGTGAATATTTTTGAAAGTTTTTGTTTCAATGCCTCTCACTCGTCTTTTGTATGCCCAATATCAACCTATTCCTAATAGTCTAAGATCATTTTGAAGGGCAGTGAATAGCTGGCGGAGATTTGGCGCTAAATAGCTTCTTTTCCGGGGAAAATGGGCAAAATAATAGGCAGATCCTTCCCAGGGTCTACCTATTATTACCAGCCGGACGTTGAATTCGGGCAATACTTGCCGAGTGCTCGTGCACCCGGGGCGATCAGCCGTTCACGGCAACGAGGGCGTGCTCAAAAAATTTCTTAGGCTTCTCATCAAGGACTTTTTGAAAATCCGAAAGGCTTTTACCCTTTGTGTCGATCCATTGTAAAACCGCTTCTTCGGTCACAAACGAGGGCGAGCGGTCATGACCGGCGGCAAGCACTTCGTGTTGTGGATCATCGGTGACGATCGCAAATCCATAGTCCGCTTCGCCATCTTCCAGCCGCTTTTTGGTGAAGACAACCGGCACATAGAGATCGGATTCATCCTCGGGTTCGAATTTGATTATGATTTTTCGAAAACGTGGATCTTTTTTCTCAGTCGCCGTCATCGCATATTTTTTGCCAGATTCTAAAATCCTCTGTTTGCGCTCTTCCGTCTCGCGAGCGAACTGCTCCCGGATATCGCTGATCTTCACGATACCGGCTTTGACCAGATCGTTGACCGAGACCCATTCGTAAAATCCATTGAGCACGACGAAACCATGATGTTTCTCGAATGCCTCGGACCAATAGGCTGCCGTGAGATTATCGCGGCGGGCGTTAAAGGCTTTGGCAATCTTGGGGTCTTTGATAAATGCGGGTTGGTACACTCCATAACGCATGGGAGTGATACCGAGTTCACTGCCCTTGCCTCGATGCAGCACCGGTGCGTAAGAGCCTTGAAAAATGCGGTCCCTCATGGGCGGAAAGAGCTTAGGGTTCTCCGCTGAACGACGTTCGAAGGTGACGATGTCCTCGCGGATCCAATGTCCATCGAATTTTAGTCCGAAGGCTTTCATATCGCGTTTGACCATTGCGCTAAAACACATGTCCGTTCTCCTCAGGAAACAAGGTCTTCCAACCTGCTCGTCATCAGGGCAGCCTCTAGCCCTCTAGTCTCGATGCAGCGACGCGCGGCGGCATCGGCAACGCCGTTCTTATCCCGAGGAATCCACTGAAGCGACCAATCAGGGAAATTGAGCAGCAGCGAATTTACTTCCTCAAGACAGTGGCGAAGCGAAACTTTCTTCACGCTCTTGAGCCCTAAAACCTGATCGATGACGTTGCGGCTGTCACCATAGATTCGAAGCGTCGTGGCTCCTCTTTCCTTCGCCAAGGTAAGACCCAGGATAAGGGCCTCGTATTCAGCCAGATCAGAATCTCCGAGGCGGATGTAGCGGCTCTGTATCTCCGAGGTCTCATCGGGATGAAGGAGCCATACCGCTGCCGCAGAGGCGCCCGGTCCACCGCGCCTGCCCCTCCCCAAACTGCTTCCATCGAAATAGATCGTTGTCGCCCTTTGGTCTAGCCGAGTCTTTTCCATCATCCGCCTCCTCAAACAAATATTACCGCGTTAGAGAGGACTTGAAAGCGGAAAGTCTCTCGATGCTCGGATCCAAAGGGCTTAACATTGGTTTACTCACAATTTTGACCTGTTTATAAAATGAAACAGCCCCCTTGTATCGCCAGCCCTTCAGTGGCTTCACGATTTCGAACAGTCAAAATTGCAATCGCGAAATTACAGCCCATAAACAACTCTTATCGATAACTTTTGATATCCAGACGATGAATGAAAGGACTTTGGCAGGAGAGTTGCACTAAGGCTTGTTCCCAGCACAGCTGTGATCAAAAAGGACGAGTGAATGCACCTATCTGGATCGGGTTCGCTGATTATCATTGGCGGTGCCGAGGATAAGAAGAATGACAAAACTATTCTTAAAGAATTCGTCCGAATGGCGGGAGGCCCCAAGGCACAGATCCTGATCATGACGGTTGCCACCGAGCTCCCCGTCGAGGTCGGTGCTGAGTATATCCAAGTTTTCAAGAGCATCTTCGATGGCGATGCCAGTGTTGAGACTCTCCACATCGCTTCACGCGGTGAAGCGAACGATCCGGAATCACTTGCCAAGATCGACAAGGCCACCGGCGTCTATTTCACTGGTGGCGATCAATTCCGAATCACTCGCATCCTAGGCGGCACCAAAACTGACATGCTGCTCCACGATCGTTATGAAAGCGGCCTTATCCTTGGCGGCACGAGTGCCGGTGCCTCAATGATGTCGAGCATCATGATCATTCAGGGCCCTGCGGAGACGACTGCCAAACGTGGAATGACTCGCCTCGGAGCAGGACTCGAGTTTTTGCCAGGCGTGATCATCGATCAACATTTTGCCCAACGCGGCCGCATCAACCGTCTCTTGGCGGCCATCGCTCAATACCCCCATCACCTTGGGATTGGCATTGACGAAAATACGGCGCTCATCGTCGAAGGCACTCGCTGCCGGGTGGTGGGCGAAGGCTCTATTACGGTTCTCGACGCCGGCGATGCCTGCGAAGGCATTGGCGAAAAATTCGAGACCGACGAAAATCTGGCGATCTGTGACGTGAGACTGCATCTGTTGACGAGCGGCCACGGCTACGACTTAAGAAACCGAACACCAATCTATGCAAACAATCAAGATGAGGGGATATCATGAAACTGTTAAGAATGAATCACATTCCAGGTCCAAACGTATTTAACCATAAGCCTGTCATGATCATGACTATCGATCTTGAGGATCATATTGAAGTTGAGAGCTCTATGCTCCCCGACTTCGTCGCCGAAATCTTGAGCGACCTCCCGGGCCTCCATACACACCGCTGTTCGCGTGGCCGTGCCGGTGGTTTTGTTGAGCGCTTGAACGAAGGCACTTACTTCGGTCACATCATGGAACACATCGCTCTCGAATTTTCGGAGCCTGCAGGCATTTCAGCCTCATACGGAAAAACTGTCTATGGCGGAAGCCCAGGCATTTATAAAGTCGTCATCGAATGTCAGGATCCAAAACTTTCGGAACATATTCTGGAAATGGCCTTTGACTACGCCAATGCCAAGCTCAAGGGTGAAGCTTATCCTCTCGAAGAAAAACTTGCGGAAGGACGCCGCATCACTGAGCGCAATGCACTCGGGCCGAGCACCAAGGCTATTGTTGATGCCGCAATTGCCCGCGACATTCCCTGGACTCGTATCAACGATCAAAGCCTGATTCAACTCGGCTATGGTAAAAATAGAAAGTTCATCCAGGCGACACAGAGCTGGAGCACTCGCTCGATCGCCGTCGAGATTTCCTGCAATAAGGCGTTGACCAAAGAATTTCTATCGCGCGCCTGTATTCCTGTGCCTTACGGTTCGGTCGTACGCTCGGGCGAAGCAGCCCGGAAAGCCTGGAAGAACATCGGCGGAATCGCTGCTGTGAAACCTCTCGATGGCAACCAGGGCAAAGGCGTCTCGCTCTACATCAACAGTGAAGAAGCTGCCGAAGCCGCCTACATTATTGCAGCTGAATATTCCTCGCGAGTCATCATCGAAGAAATGCTCACAGGCGATGACTACCGCCTGATCGTGGTCGGCGGCAAACTCGTTGCCGCTTCCAAACGCATGCCGCCTAGCATCGTTGCCGATGGCGTATCGAGCATTGCTCAGCTCGTGGGCCGAGAGAACCTCAATCCAATGCGTGGCGAAGGTCACGAAAAACCGATGACCAAGATTCCTCTCGATGAGATCGCGCTGACCTGCCTTGAAAAACAGGGCTTTAATCTCATTTCGATTCCAGAAGCCGGCACTGTCATTTCGCTTCGCGACAACACCAATCTCTCGACCGGTGGCCGGGCTGTTGATGTTACCGACATCGTCCATCCAAGCATCGCCCGCATCTGTGAGCGCGCCGCTGAAACGATCGGACTCGATATCTGCGGCATCGATCTTCTGGCCGACGACATTACCAAACCATTGAATAAGACGAACGGTATCGTCGAACTCAATACCGCACCCGGCATTCGCATGCATCATTACCCTAGCGAAGGCAAAGCGAGAAACGTCGGCGCAGCGATCGTCGATATGCTCTTTCCGAAGCCGGAAGAATCTCGTATCCCGATCATTGCCATCACAGGCACCAACGGCAAGACGACGACGACCCGCATGATTTCTCATGTCATGAGCGAATCGGGCAAAGTTGTTGGCACAACAACAACGGGCGGCATCTGGATCGATCGCGAATGCATCTCCGAAGGTGACACCACGGGACCACGCTCGGCGAGAACCGTTCTCTCTGATCCTAAAGTGGAGATGGCAGTACTCGAGACCGCTCGCGGCGGCCTCATGCGCAATGGCCTTGGTTACGATTGGTCGGACGTTGGCATCATAACCAATATTCAGGCTGACCACATCGGTCAGGACGGAATTGAAGATGAAGACGACATTCTCCATATCAAAGCACTGGTTGCCGAGCGCGTCAAAGCCGGTGGGACAATCGTCTTGAACGCACGTGATCCACGTCTGGTTCAACTCCCGGAAATGCGCTGCATTCAGCGTCAAAAACTCGAACGTAATATCGTCTATTTCTCTACCGATGCGCATAGCCCGGTGATCATGAATCATATCGAGAACGGCGGAACTGTTTACTATCAACTCGGCAACTGGATCTATGAGGCCAAAGGGATTTTTCAAAACTGCAAAATTCTCGATGTGCGAACTGTTCCAGCAACTCTCGGCGGCAGTGCTCAGTTTCAAATTGAGAACGTCCTCGCAACGGTTGCAGCCGCACGCAGTCAAGGTGTTGAAGTCTCGGTCATCGCCGAGGCACTCGCCACCTTTGACAGCGAAAAACACAACCCGGGTCGCATGAACGTTTTCAAAGTCAATCAGGGCTATGTCCTGCTCGATTACGGTCACAACCCCGGTGCCTTCTCAGCCATCGGTGCGACCCTCTCGAACTGGGGTTCAAACAAAACCGGCATCATCAGCCTGCCCGGTGACCGCTCTCTCGAGATGATCGAGACCGCTGCCCGTGCTGCGGCTGCAGGCTTTGATCGCATCATCATTAAAGAGGATCGTGATCGTCGGGGCCGTGCTGCAGGTGAGACCGCAAGCATTACCCTGAATGAGATTCGCCGTGCTTTCCCGCATAAGGAATGCCGCATTATCTCGGACGAAAAAACGGCTTTGAAAGAGATGATCCAGGCTTTGAATCCAGGCGAGACTATTGCGCACTTTTACGATAATCTCCCGTCGGTGATGGAATGCCTCAAAGAATGCGGAGCGGTCCCAGCGGACATCTCGGAGATTCTTGAGAATAAACAACATCCGATGCCGAAGAGAGATATGACACGTGCAGCCAGCAATGCGGCGCTGCTCCACTGAGGTTTCAAGCTATGAAGTTTATGGCCGGACGATGCGACGAAGCCTTTATCATGCTCCAGGGCGGAGCGGGTCCCATGGATCCCACCCGCGATGGGCTCAACGCTGCCACGGCTGTTCTTAAGCGTATCGCTCAGAACGCCGTGACCCAGTGGAAAGGCTCGACTCTAAACCTCGCGCAGCTCCTGCTCGAGGGGATGGAGGCAGACGAAAGCTTTAACGCGGGATTCGGCTCGGC
>SEDW01001075.1 GCA_004193325.1 Pseudomonadota bacterium
TAAAGTTGGTGTAAAGAAGATCATCAACCTCCAGTATTTCCATAGCGATGATGACCCAAGACTCTGCGCAAAATACGGCATGACCTGCAATCGCCACTACATCAATCCGTTGAGCAACGATTGGGTTCCGGTCAAATTTGATTGGAAGAATTTTGAGCTCGCATTTGCGGACGGCAAAGCTTCGCTGGAAAAAGGCGAAGGCGTCTACGTTCACTGTATCCTTGGCAAAGATCGCACGGGAGCATTGGTCACCGCGCTGCGCATTTATCCGACGGTATGTTCAGGCCAGCCTTACGATGCCGATGCTCTCGAGAAATCCATTGCCGATAGCTACGAAGAGTTTGGAACTTCCTTGCCCATGCGGGGGCTAAGGGCGCAGGCTATTTCTTGGGCGAAGAAGCCTCCGGCTTGGCTCTGCAAATAATCTTTCGATTCGAAAAAGCCGCTTGATTCCTTGGAATCGAGCGGCTTTTTTGTCCTTTAGGAATTTCAAACTAATGCTTGTGGTCGTGCCCTTCAGCTGCAGCTTCGGGATCTGGGATTACGCAACCAAAAGGCTCCGTTTCATACCCCGGATTTGAATTCTCAAATGCTTTCTTCACATCTGGTGGAGTCTGCTCCCCAACACCGCCAACAGGAGGCCAAGCGTCTTGGCCTTGGTCGCTGGAACATTCGGCTTCATCATCGCATTTAAGATGATCTTGCGAGTCCTTGGTTCCTTTAGGGCCAATGTGAGCGCAATGCATCAGAGGATTCGCTGACAACCTCTAAATTTGACGGATTGTTCGATATAAGCATCAGAATAAGGCAGGCCTCCACGTAGGAAGCTCCCTTTGCCGGTAGTCCCGGAAATCCAGTTGCTACCATCTTTCGATACCTCCAGTCTTGCCTTCTTACTCGTATCCACAGTGAGGTCGTTGAACCAAAAACCATGAGTCATCCCAGCAAAGTCCATTCCCAAATATTCTGCAACGTTCCGATATCCTGTATATGTACCCACACCATATGGAACATTGAAGTTCACATCAGGCGTAAAAACGGCTTTGAGTTGAGCAGTAAAATCAGCTTCTTTCAGACAAACCGTTTCGTCAGTCGCAGTATCAAAAAGTTTTTGATATTTGACAATCGCCCCAAATCGTTCGCCATCTATTTCTACATCCGACTTCTCGCAGCCGTATTCATGAGAAGCAGTCACAGCCTCGCACTTTCGTTGATACATCGGTGTGGTTTTGAGCCATTTCAGAGGTTGAACTATTCGACAAATGGCTTCCAGTTTATAGATCTTCTGCCCTTCCTCACCAAGGACATTATCGATGGCTGGATTACAGTGGCAACTGTTATCGGCGAGTTGTCGAACACCATCACAACAGGCTTGAATATCGTTAGGGAGTCCAAGAACATTTCGATCTTGGCATACTTGAATGCCTCCTAGATTTACAATGCATTGGTTAGTATTGGTTTCGGCATAGAGGCGAGAAGAAGGATTCAAAACAGACAGAAGTGTTAAGAAAAAGAAAACGATCCGAAACCTAGGCACTTGGCACCTCATGCTTTGTATTGCTACGGATGTGCTAACAACAATCGTAGAGCTCGATGAATCTGGGATGTTCATTTCAAGCCTTAACAGCATCTCAAGTTGGGCGCAACAATATTTAAATGTGTTTAAACAGTTGAAGATCGCGTTTGAACATATCAATTTTAGCAACAGCGTAGAAGGTTTGTTGGCCTCGAATACTAATATGCATTTGCCAATCGCCTTGCTCAAGATACGGCAGAATACGGTATTTCGCCTAACAGCTTAACATTGATTCACAAAACCCGATAAGTCTCTGACTGAGCTTTGCCAGTGAGATTAGGGGACAGACCAGTGAAATTATCATCATTATCGTTCATGACGATTCTCCTCTTCGCGCCGGCATGCTCCAAGTCCTTTGAAAAATGCTTGGCTCAAGCCTCCCCTGGTACGACCGGAGACCCTTGCTCGGCCGCGGGTGGTCCAGGATCCGACGCCGGCCCTGACGCCAGCTCAATTAAAGTGGTCCCCTGGATCTGCGAAGGCAAAGCCCAGCCCCAATGCTATCAAGGCTCGACCAGCTCCTTTACCAAGGTTTATCCAAAGATGGATAAATCAACGTGCGAAGTTCTCGACGTTATAAAAGATCGCATCGTATCGATGGACAAATGCACAATTCCCGCTCCCGATCTCGTCGTTATCCAGTCTTTCCTCCCTTCAGGACTCGAAATCTTAGGATCGCAAAAAGGCTCGCTAGAATCAGGCAAAGCTATTTATCGCGTGACCTACCGGAATGGTTTTGATGTCATTTCACAGATCTTTGATTCCAATGGCAAGAGTCTGCCGCTCAACACACTCATGAATCCCGATGAATGGATCTCGGAGACTTTGCGTTCTGATCTCAAAGATGCTGCGCTCAATATCAAAGAAAAACGATTCCTGGGCGTTTTGAAAGCCAATCTATCCTCGAAAGAGAAGAAAGCGAAGCAAGCCGAGATTGCAGGTTTACTGGCTCCTTATATCAGTGCTGCAGATCTGGAAACGATTAAGGGAATAGAACCAGTAAGCTTCAACCAGTTCGAATTCAAAACTCAATATCAGAGCCTGAGGAAGATCATCCCTCAGCTTAAACCCCATCTCAGTCTTCTCGATGAAGCCCCGATTGCATGCGTCGAGGGCTACCCCGTATTCTGCCGCAAACAAGCGGACGGCAGCTACAAATTTGATGACCCGATCCGCATAGAAACCGACGAATGCCCTATCTATCAAGCA
>SEDW01000178.1 GCA_004193325.1 Pseudomonadota bacterium
AGGGTCAGGAGCAAGGCTGCACCCAAAACCCGGACTAAATCTAAGATGCGCAATCGAGCGGACATCAGGACCTATCATAAATGATCTCCCTTCAGTCTAGCAGGATGGCTCGTGCATTAATTGCCCAGCTGGATGGCTGGGCCAGAGCCTGTGTCAATGGGCTTAAGAGTGGAGCGGGGGCTCGGTTTGCGGCTTTTCGAGATCGGGCCTTTGAAACATGGAAAAGATGTCGAAGAGAGAGCCGCTCGGCTTTTTGATCATCTGATCGAGACTCATATCGACCATGCGAATCATCAGACCTAAAAAATCCATTTTGGCCTTTTCGATGCGATAAGCCTGGAGCTCCGCTTCATCTAGCTTTTCGAGGAGAGAGAATGCACCCATGATACGAGACATCATCTTTCTTTCCCGGCGGCGCAGCGTATCAAGGATCGTCGCGCGCAAATCTTCGCGGGCCCGGTAAAGTCTCGTTCCGCGAGCACTTTTACCAACTTCTTCGATCACTTCAAAATCGAGAAGTTCCTTGAGGGAGATGCTGACAAGGGCTTTTGAGATATCGAGGCGCTTCATCAGTTCGGAGGCGTCGAGAGCTTCGCTTGAGAGATAAATATGACACCAGATCTGGCCGTGGACTTTTTTGAAGCCCCAATATTCCATGAAAGTGCCTACCTGACTGGCAAACTCTTCAAGCTCCGGTAAATTTTTCCACTCGTCCTTTTTCATAACCGCCACTAAATTCGTTGAGCTAGGAAATTGATCATGGTGTCGAGCGAAGAAATCGCCGATTCCACACGAATGCCTCGTTTTTGCTCAAATTCATCGGCTATCTCGTGCAGAAGCTCATGGCATTCCTTAACGAGATGATCCACGCGGGCACGAACCTTGAGCACGGCCGTGTCGAGAGTCTCTGATATATCAAGATCCTGAATCTTCGACATGTCGAGCATCTCGGTCTGATATTTCAATGCCAGCGCCTCAAAAATCACGGCGTTAATCACGCGATTTTTGACATCGGCACCTTCGGCTCCATCCTTACGGACAAAATCGAGGATATCGTCAGTCATTTGAAAAGCGATGCCCACGGCTTCACCCAGTCGACGACATTTTTGAATGAAGGGTTCATCCATATTGGCAAGAAGAGCCGGCGCTGCAAAGCTCCAGCGCAAGACACTGCCGGTTTTGTGAAGAGCCACCGATTCAATATCGGTCCATTTTAAATGGGAAGCATCAGCATTTTCGATCTGCAGCCATTCGCCCTCGGCGAGATCGGCAATGATACGAGCCATCTCAATAACGAGATCGTTGCGCCCGGTCGAAGCGATTTCCTGCAAGACGTAGGAGAGGAGATAATCGCCGGCGAGTACTGCGCGTTTATTGGAAGCAACTGCATTGATCGAGGCTTCGCCCCGCCTCACATCAGCGTTATCCACCACATCGTCGTGAGCAAGGGTGGAGGCGTGTACAAGTTCAACGAAGCGGGCATATGGCGCCACCTCGGCATGATCGAGCTTAAACAGATCAGCGACCATAAAAGTCATCAGAGGTCTCAGCCTCTTGCCACCCTTTAGGACGGTTTTGGAAAGGAGTGTCGCAATCCGGGGATTACGGTCCCATTCCGCTAAACTGAAGTCGAGTTGTCCGACGCTTTTAGCGATTTCCGGGGACAATATTGATCCTAGACTTATGAGACTCACGTTCTATCTCTTTTCCCGTCGCAAGAGTTTATGACTTTCTGAACTATGGGGCGCCTTTGGCTCATCTAACCTTTATATCTTCATCGCTGGGATAATCAAGGCAAGTGTCTTCAGTTCAAAAGATTGTTTGGCTCCGGCAGGCTGATCAGACAGGCCCTGGATTTTGGTTGAAGGGGCTTCCTTAAAAGGTTTATATGGATGTGAACTGTGACAAATGGAAGCAATAGCAATGACCCTTCCTTACGCTAAAAGCGACTCGTATAAGATATTTAACAGCATCGCTGGCCGCTATGATCTGATTAATACGGTCCTTTCTCTGGGCCTTCATCGTATCTGGCGGAAAGAACTACGTCTGAAGTTGCCTGCGCACAACGAGCAGATTGTGCTCGACCTTGCGACCGGAACCGCTGACGTGGCCATCGAACTTATCCGCGACCCAAGGATCACGAAAGTGGTTGGTGTTGATATGTCAGAAGGGATGATTGCTATCGGTCAATCGAAGCTACGTAAGCTCCAATTGACGAATCGCATTCAACTGCAGGTAGGGGATGCTCAAAAGCTGACTTACACCAGCGATCAGTTCGATGCTGCGACGATGTCGTTCGGCATTCGTAACGTGCCTGATGTCGATGCCTGTCTTCGTGAGATCTATCGGGTTTTGAAGCCGGGTGGCCGTGGACTTGTCCTTGAGTTCGCCTTGCCGAAGTCTAGCGTCATGCGCGCTTTGCACCTTTTTTACCTTCGAAAAATTCTTCCCATCGTCGGCCGAATCCTATCTGGTCACGGCACCGCGTATACTTATTTGAATCAAACGATCGAAGAATTCCCTTACGGTGAAAACTTCGTGGCGCTCATGCGCAATGCTGGTTTCAAAAACGCCAATCATCGCGTTTTGACCTTCGGCATCGTCAACCTTTATTGGGGCGACAAAGCTTGATGGCGAGTCTGAAGCAAACAGAATCCTTGAGCACGGCAGAGGGAACATTTGATCTTTGCTGGTCGGAGCATGCCCTTGGCGAACAAAAATGCCTCAGGCTTAAAGTGAAGCTTGCGCGGTCTTTCTCAGCAATTCCCCTGCTCAAAAACGCCAGCGACTGGGCTTTTGCCTGGCGTGGACGTGACGATGGATTTCTCACGCTTGCTCTCGATGCCCTGCTCGTCATCTCCGAAGCGGACCGCATGCTCATGGGCCGGGATTCTGTTCTGCAATGGTTCGGCGGACAGACCTTTTACACGGAAGGTGCTCCGGAATGGGGTGATCTGCGCCGCGGCCTTTGGTTTCTCCCAGCTGTCACGTGGAAGCTTGCGGATGATCAGAGCATCCTCATTATTCAATCTCTCGGTAGCGGCGACGCTATTCGTCAGGATATGAAAGCGCGTCTGAGTTCTCTTCTTGAAGAAGCTTTCGGCACTGAGGCCTATCCTGAAATCGCACCAGGAGTCATCGAGCGTACTGATATTCCGAGCCGCAGCGGCTGGAGATCAAGTCTTGAGTCGGCAAAAAAAGGCTTCAAAGACGGTCTATTCAGTAAGGTCGTCATGAGCCGCATGAGTCAGCTCAAGCTCGACCGAGAGGACAGTTGGCTTTTCTGGCTCGAAAAGCTGCTTGAATACCGCGAAGAATCCTACATTTTCGCCATCAAGAGTCCCGATGGTCATGCTTTTCTTGGTCGCTCTCCGGAACGATTGCTCGCCTGGAAAGAGGGTGTCTTTCAAGTGGATGCCATTGCCGGAACGAGAAAACGCGGGGCATCGACTGAGAGCGATCAGAGCGCTTCAAAAGAACTGCAGCTGTCGCAGAAAGACCTCATCGAGCACCGCTACGTGAGTCAGTACGTTAGCAATCTGTTGAAGAGTCTTTCGCTTCATTTTGAAGTGGTCGATGACGAACGCATTCTTCAGCTTCGCCACGTTCAGCATCTTAGAACGCGCTTTCAAGGGCAGCTCACGCAGAGCTGCGATGCTCTGGAACTCTTAAAATATTTGCATCCAACGCCAGCAGTGGGCGGACTTCCCACGGCCGAGGCCATGGAATTTATTCGCCAGCACGAGGTATCATCCCGCGGTTGGTACGCGGGCTATATCGGTTGGTGTAGTCAGTCCTCAGGTGAGTGTGCGATCGGGATTCGATCGGCTCTCGTATATCGCGATTCCATTCAGGTCTTCGCTGGAGCTGGCATTGTCCAGGACTCTGACATCGATGCCGAATGGGAAGAAACCGAACTCAAAATGCAAAACTTTCTGCGTTTGATCGATTCGGCGCCAAGCAGCGCTTTGATGCCTAAGACTGAAACGAACGAACTCGACCTCAGACGGTCGAGTAGAGCTGACCCATGAGTTTTCTCGCTGATCACAATTGGAATATCTTCGCTTCATCGATCATCGTCGATATCTGTAAACGTTTCGGTAGTGACAGCTTTTTCGTCTCGCCTGGCTATCGCGATGCGCCTTTTATCGCAGCCCTTCAGTTGCGAAATGATTTGCAGCTCGTCTCCTGCTGGGATGAGCGGGCGGCGGCTTTTCAGGCGCTCGGCTGGGCTAAGGCCACGGGCAAGCCTGCGGTTTTGATTTGCACCTCGGGCACTGCCGGAGCCAATTATCTGCCGGCTGTTATTGAGGCCAGAACCGATCATATCCCGCTTCTTGTGATCACTGCCGATCGACCCTTCGAACTTGTCTTTGCATCGGCCCAACAGGTCATCGATCAAAGAGATCTGTTCGGCAAATTTGTCAAACGCAGTCTCGATTTTCCCGCACCGACGCCTTCGCTCAACGCCAAAGCCTGGATGTCGTATACCCGCATGCTCCTGGAGACTTCGGTCTCGGATCGTCCGGGTCCGGTGCATTTGAATCTACCGTTTACCGCTCCACTCGATCCGATCATTCATGACCAGCGGCCGAGTGAAACAGAGCTTGCCGATGCCGAAGCTGCCATTCTCCGCATGCACTTTGATCAAGGTAAGGCGACTCATCCTGCGAGCTGGAACGACGAACTCTTGTCCGATTTTCTAGTGGATGTGGGAGAGGCCAAACGTGGACTTCTCCTCGTCGGCCGAGTGCAGACAGAGAGTGATCGAAGCGAGATCAGAAAACTTCGGGATCGTTTGGGTTGGCCAGTCTTCGCGGATATCGGCTCGGGGGTCAAGTTTGAATCTGAGCTTGAGATCCCGGATGCCAATCTTCCGCAGAGCCGCGCGTTCCTCGATCGCTACGCTCCGGATCTTGTCATTCATCTTGGCAAGCGTCTGGTCTCCAGGCATTTCGAAGATAGCCTTGCTCGCTGGAAGGGCACGAAATATTGGGTCCTGAGCGATGAGGAGCAGATCCAGGATCCTTATCACCTGTCTCAGCGTCGTCAGTTCCGTCCTGATTTCCGGATGATTCTCAAAGATCTGCCTGAGTATAAAGCGTCTGAGGACTGGTCTCTCGCCATTCGATCTCTTCAAAAGGGTTTGAAAAGCGTCCCGAGCCCTTCCTTTAACTTTCGGGATGTGGCTGAAGCCATCCGCTCGAGTTCAGCCAAGAGCCTTTTTCTTGGCAACTCCACCGCTATTCGCGCCTTCGATAGCTGGTGTTTCGGCTGGATGAACGAGCCGGCCCAGATCGAAGCCAATCGCGGCGTGAGCGGGATCGAAGGACTACTCGCCACGACGATCGGTCTTTCGCTTGGCACGAAAAAAGTCTGGACCCTCGTGGTCGGTGACATTGCGATGCTGCATGATCTCAATTCCATCATCAGTCTCGCTCAAAGCGAAGCCAGGGTGATTGTTGTGCTTGTCAATAACGCTGGCGGCCGAATTTTTGAGACCCTTCCCGTACAAAAATTCCCTTGGGTAAAGGATCCTCTGATCTCCACACCCCATCATTTTACTTTCGAAGGCGTCACGGCGATGGCCGGACTGCCTTATGAATCCTGTCGCTCGGCTGAATCTTTCGCCCAAATCTATGCGGCGAGACTCAAAGCCGCTGCTTCCTGTATCATTGAGTGTGCTCAGGATCCGGAAGCTGATCTCAACTATTCAAAAGCCCTAGCGGCTCAGGAGATTTCCTATGAATAAATCTATCCCTTTGCCGAAAGCAATCGTGATGGCCATGAGGCCCCACACCCTGCTCACCGGCCTTGCTCCTGTGCTCCTGGGTCTGACCTTTGGCCTTAAGCCCTTGCTCTATGGCTCAAGACCTTTGCGCCTCTCACATGTTCTCGTCTGTGTCTTTGCCTCGATGCTCGTCGTTCTCCTGCAATCCGCTGCCAATCTCGTCAATGATGCGAAGGATGCGGAACGCGGTGTGGACACGGCTGCTCGCCTCGGACCCACGCGTGTCGTGCAGAGCGGTATTCTCTCGAAGCAATTTGTTCGTCTTGCCTACAGCCTTTGTTTTGGTCTGGCGGCGATCATTGTCCTCGGTATGTTCTACTACACCAAAGACTGGTTGGTCATAGCCGTTGCGGGCCTCTGCGGGCTTGCTGCCTTCTCCTATACAGCGGGACCTTTTCCTCTCTCATATTTTGCAATGGGCGAAGTCGTTGCCTTTATATTCTTCGGTCCTGTCGCGGTGATGGGTAGTGCGTACCTGCAAACAGGAACGATCAGCTGGGGCGTCGCGTTTTGGGGTGCGGGCTGCGGCTTCATCTCGGCAGCGATCATGGCCATCAATAATTTCCGCGATCGCATGAACGATTCGAAGGCCGGCAAACATACGCTCGCGACGATACTCGGGCATGAGGCAGGCAAACGGCTTCCCGTGGTCTTCGTGGCCCTCAGCTTTGTCATTCTTGTGCTCTACTGCGCGAATCATGAGGTGATCGGCCTTGGTTTGATCGGCTGCGTCGGCGGATACTTTTACATGACCCGCCGCATCACACCTTTCCTCAATTCAAAGGGACCGGAAGTGAATCTCGCCCTCAAACACACAGCGCAGTATAAC
>SEDW01001076.1 GCA_004193325.1 Pseudomonadota bacterium
CAGGGCATACCCATGCTTCTCTTTGAAGGGGGCGAGGCATTGAGGATGGATCCGACAGTGATCAAAGCCGGGTATCGCGGAGTCATGAATGTGATGCGATCGATCGGTATGTTAAAGGATGCAGTTCACGAGAAACTCCACGAGCGAAAGTATCAAGTATCACCTAGAAGCCAATGGCTAAGAGCTACGAAAAGTGGGGTCCTGACGCCGATGATCAAATGCGGAGCGCGCGTGATCAAAGGACAAAAGATCGCGACTATCTCGGATACATACGGACGACTTGCCGAGGAAGTCCTCGCCCGATCTGAAGGGATCGTGGTGGGCGTCTTGATGCTTCCTGTAGTTCACGAAGGGGACGCCCTTTTTCATATCGCTTATTTTGATGATGCGGAGTTGGTTGAGTCGGAGATCCTTGATCTGGATGCCTACGATTATTAGTAGGGGACGAACTCAGAGCTCTGTGAGCTTTGAGTCCACCGCTTTCAGCTATACATTCTCTCGTTCGCGTATTGGGAATTGCCATCCGTGCCGTGAACTTCGATATCGATGAAGACACGTTCCTCTTCGGTAGCTTGTTTATCCTTCGAAAGACCCAGTGTCAGCGACACACGTTGACCTTTGGTCGAAATCTCTGCCTTCCGATCCCCTAAAGCCACAACAGAACATCCCCAATCATAAACATTGGAATAGACGACAGAGCGAACTCTGCTGTGAAAAAGATCGACAATCGTATCGAGAGAGATTCGACTCGATTTGAATTTGAGTCTCAATGACGTCGGCTCCTGACGGGCGGGGCCGTCCACAATATCGTAAATACCCTTCAATATCTGCTCGTCACAGGATGAAGAGCTTATTAATCCGCAGCTAACTGTTTTGGCTTTCGGCATTTTAGGTACTCGCTTTTAAAGTTTGGGCGGCGTGTAGGGGGCAAATGACCAGATTTCGGCCTGTTTGTGGAATTTGTTACTGCATCCCTCCTATCAGAGAAGCAAGAGATATGCCAACCGGTCTTGTGAAGGGGGTGTAATTCGAGATTAAACGGGGAAAAAGTACTCTGTTATTCTTCCCGGCTCAAAATAGAGCTGTTAGTAACACCTATCGTGGAGAAGAGAGCATTTATGACTTTCGGACTAAGCGATAAATTGCGAATATTATGGTGAATGATATTAGAATATTAGGCGCTACACATGGTTGGAAAGTCTAGGGGAAACGTGAAAAAGAAACATTTACGCTTCGGCAAAGGTTTTCATGTATCGATTGGTAACGAAAAATCTCAGGCTGCATCGATGACGATTGAGCCAGGGGATTCTGAAGGTGATCCAGAGAATAATCATCGCGGTGCGGATCAGTGGCTCTTCGTCGTGGAGGGGAATGGGCA
>SEDW01001077.1 GCA_004193325.1 Pseudomonadota bacterium
TCGAGATTGAGGTAAAGGCCATTGCCTGCACGATCAGCCATTTCAAAAGATGACGAAGTGAGGCCAGCAGCGCCCATATCCTGAAGGCCGATGACGAGCTCGCGCTCGAGGACTTCAAGAGTAGCTTCGAGCAAGAGCTTTTCTGCAAAAGGATCGCCGACCTGAACCGTCGATCGCTCACCGCTTTGGGCGCTTGAGAAACTGTCGGAAGCCATCGAGGCTCCGTGAATGCCGTCGCGGCCAGTAGCGGACCCAACATAAACGACAAGGTTATTCACACCGGTCGCGAAGCCTTTGAAAATGCGGTCTTCGTGAATGGTTCCGCAGGTCATGGCGTTGACAAGGATGTTGCCGTTATAGGTCTTATCGAAAGACACAGTGCCGGCAACAGTTGGAATACCAACGCAGTTCCCGTAATCGCCAACGCCTTTGACGACATTTTCAAAGAGATAATGCGTCTTCGGATGCTTACGCTCACCGAATCGAAGTGAATTAAGGTTTGCGACCGGTCGAGCGCCCATGCAAAAGACATCGCGCAAAATCCCGCCGACACCCGTTGCCGCGCCCTGATAGGGCTCGATATAACTTGGGTGGTTATGACTTTCCATTTTGAAAGCCACACAAAGTTTGCCGGAAAGACGAATGACACCAGCGTTCTCACCGGGCCCAACAACAACCTGCGGCCCCGTCGTTGGCAATTTGCCGAGGTGAACCTTCGAGGATTTATAGGAGCAATGTTCGCTCCACATGGCCGAAAACACGCCAAGCTCTGGAAGTGTGGGAGCGCGACCGACGATTTTTTTCAGAACCTTATATTCATCAGCCGAAATCTTGTGTTTTTTAAGATTGGCTTCGAACTCCGCACCTTCTTCAAGAATAGGTTTGGCCCGAGACTGATCCGTATTTTTTAACTGTGCAAACTGCTCTATTAGCTCTTTCTGCATGGCTTTTTCCTGACTATCAAAGAAAAAAGGCCCTCGTTAGGACCTTTTGTTGCGATTCGCTTAACCCACCGTCTCTAAGAAAGCTTCGAGGATATTCTTCCCGTCAGCACTGCCAAGCAACTCGGACGAAGCTCGCTCTGGATGCGGCATCATTCCCATGACACGCCCGTTCTCGCTCACGATACCGGCGATGCTGGCAACGGCCCCGTTCGGGTTCACGGCCTGGCTGATCGAGCCGGCTTCATCCCCGTATTGGAAAAGGATCTGGCCATTGGCTGCTAATTTTTTAAGGCCTTCGGCATCCACGTAGTAGCGGCCTTCGCCATGAGCGATGGGCACCTTATAGGTATGACCCTTGAGCTTACGGTGATACACCGTTTGGCCTTCGGCAACCGCGAGATGAGCATATTCACAGATAAATTTGCGGTGATC
>SEDW01001078.1 GCA_004193325.1 Pseudomonadota bacterium
CTGTCGCAAACATCGATGGCAATGAGAGGCTTTTTCATAGAGTCGAATGACATTTGTCCATAGGACACTTCAACCTCGATCTCCCCCGCAGTCGTAAATTTGAGGGCATTACCTAAAACGTTGAGGACGACCTGCCGAAACCGTATGGGATCGGTATAGATGTGAAGCGGCAACTGGGTGAGCTGTCTGAGACGAAGGGTAAGCCCTTTGGCCTGTGCCCTTCTCTGGAACTGCCCGACAATCACATCCATTTCATGTTCAAGAAGAAAGGGCAGATTCTCTATCGTGAGTTTACCCGCCTCGACTTTAGATAGATCGAGAAGATCATCGACAAGATTAAGCAGGTGGTTGCTGTTGCGGTGAATGATGCCGAGGCCTTCGGTGATTTCTGCGGCATTGGGATGTTCCAGGAGAAGGTCGGCATAGCCGATTATGATGCCAAGCGGCGTGCGAATCTCGTGGCTCATGTTCGAGAGAAATTGAGTCTTCGCTACCGAAGCGGCCTGCGCTTCATCCAGGTCAGCCTTCAATTTTCTTTCGACCTGATCCCTTGCGGTCATGTCATAGATCGATGATCGAACAATTGTCCCACCGTGATGCGATTCAAACCAGGCTACACTGGTCATTTCTATTTTGAAGACTCGACCTGTGGCTGAGAGAAAGGAGAGTTGACAGATGCAGGTTTCCTGAGCGCTTAGAACATCTATCAGGTGACGCCTGAACAGTTCGGCATTGTCCGCATCCAGGTAATCGGTAAACGAGCGTCCCATCGATTTGATGCGGGGAACTTCTAGGAGTTGCGAGAACATTTTATTGTGTTCCTGGATGAATCCACGTGGCGAAAAACTAACGAAAGCTATGGGAGCAAATTCATAAAAGTCTGCAAAATGTTTGGTCGTCTGACGAAGCAGAACATCAGCCTGACGAAGATCTTCAATCTGATCTTCGAGTTCGATCTGACGCGCCTTTAACTCGTGAAGAAGCTGCACGTTCTGACTCGAACTCTCACGAAAGGGAGGAATCTGGGAAAGCCGAAAAACCTTGTCCTGCTCGTTCGGATTCATAACATGGCCTACACGTAGTTTGCTTAAGTTTTGAAAATTGACACCAGGATTAGCATTTGTTAAAAATTGATTTTCCGCATGAATTAGCTTCAATTTCTGCACTTCCTATTTTTTCGACAACAGGATCCCCTCGCGAACACGCAGACCCCTATAATTCTGTACGCATTTCACGACGACGATTTTCATCTCTGAAAACCTTATACCTAAGTCATGTCGGGGTAAGTTGAATGCAATTCAATTCTGCCTCTTTATTCACAAAGCCCACTCAAAACTAGACACGTCGAACTATTGCTACTTGAAATTTTTATCT
>SEDW01001079.1 GCA_004193325.1 Pseudomonadota bacterium
GAAGACCTTTACAAAGCCGGCGTTATCGACCCAACTAAGGTTGCTAAAACTGCTTTGACCAACGCGGCATCTGTTGCTTCGTTGCTTCTTACTACAGAAGCAATGATCGCTGACAAGCCGTCAGACGATAAGGGCGGCTCGGCTCCTTCTATGGGTGGCATGGGCGGAATGGGCGGTATGGGCGGAATGGGCGGCATGATGTAATCCCTTAGGGGTTTACTGTGTTGGTCTTCGCTTGTTGGTTTGACTGCGCTGATTTTGAAATTAGAAATTTGAAATTAGTAAGTAGTAATTAGACTAAGTTACTTTAAGCCCCGGCCGTTGGCCGGGGCTTTTCTTTTATTTTTTCTTAGCGTTTTAGGGTAGAGGCTCCCGGCGATGTTTGGCTATTTGTTTCCATAAATAGACTAGACAACCGGCCCCGATGATAAGACCCACATCAATTGCCACGCGGGCAAGTGCCTCGGCTGCGAGCGCAACATCACCAGCACCTAAAGCGATTCCGGTAAGAGCGCTACTTGGGATCATCACCAGAACGATCAGAGGCCCTACGACGTACGTGTCTCTTAGAGATGTGATTACCAGAGTACCAGCGACAGCTGCACAGATAGAGTGAACCAGAGAATCTTTACTTGCCCCAGTTAGGGTCTCCATTATCGGAAGGGCTCGAATCTCATCAATTGTTGTAATATGAAAATAGTCGAGAAATTTGAAGCCTACAAAGGCCGCTGCGATGAGCGTAGCGTATCCTCCAAGCATCGCAATGCCTCCGCCGCGAATGAGCGGCCAACGCTTTAAAACGATGCCTAAACTCATTTTGGAAATGGGCTCGAATCCTGGCGCAATGATGGAGGCTCCCACAAAAGCAATCGCCTGTGAGACAGGATCGCCGGCAAAAGCGATAGCGGCAATCAAACCGCCAAGTGCCATGAGAATCAAATAATTCGGCGATATCCGTCCATGATTTCTTAGCTGCGATTCCATCTCTTCCCACAGCCCCTCGTCGTCGTCGAGAGCAAGCTTTTTATCGTTCGACTTATCGACGATCGCTTTGCTTTCGGCGATCACGGCCGAGATTAGCCCCTGCCTTATCCCTGGAGCGGCGGCGTTCATAACTTCGTCGGCGGCCTGATTAAGGACATGGATGGAAAGAAGATCACCTTTAGGCTTAAGAGAAGCTCCCCTTTGATGTGAGACCCCAACGACATCGTCCATTTTAAGTATGTCTTTGCTTATTTTTTGAATCCACTCAGCATCCCCGCTGAGTGTGATGTGCTTATGCATTCTTTGATGCCCCTAGAGTAAAAATTCAGATGCGGATTTTTCTTTGATCCGTCAGCTTCGTAGTCTCTAGGACGATAACAAGCCAAACTCAACAAAATAGGCTTAAAATATCAAAGATTCTATGGAACCGGATAAATCCAGCCCGTCATGAGATGTCATTTCCCATACGAACGTAAATGAATCAGATTCAACTGGCAGTACAGCTCGCGAGGTGTAAAAATCGGCCAGGCGACTGCAGCTGCCCCAACCATTTTGACTAGGCTGTGGCTCTTGGAGAAGTTCATGAAAGATCGTGCGAAGATTCTCAAATTACTCAATCTGTGCTCAAGTGCGAACGATTCTGAGGCTCTGTCGGCCTTGCGGTTGGCTCAGAAAATGACGTCTTTGAACCTTGGCGATTTTCTATTTTCTGTTGCCGAAGCTTCGTCAGCCTCAGACGATAGCGAAACGGATAAACTCCTTGATGTTGAAGCGGAGAAGCTGCGCGCCCTTCAGCAGCGTTATGACGAGATGGAGAAGAAGCTTCGGAAACAAGAACGCGATAACATTCGTCTGAAGCGTGACAACAAAGATTTAAACGCACGCCTTGAGCTCTCCGAAAAGGAACGTCAAGCGGCTGCCGATAGCGCGACCAAGAGTCAAACTCCCGGCGAATACGAAATTCTCGAGAAGCTCTTTGATGCCGAGGTCGAGAAGAACGACAAGCTGAAGATGCAGCTTGCGCAGAAAGATAAGACCGTTCAGAAGGGCCTGCGCGACGTCAGCAA
>SEDW01000179.1 GCA_004193325.1 Pseudomonadota bacterium
ATGAAAGGGACTCTGTCACGAGCCCGTTTCTATAGCAGTGATCCTCGACGGTTTTTGCCTTCTGGAGAGCGTTACGGAATGGAACAGTTCGAAAATAAGTATCTCAAGAAGTATTTTGATCAGTTGGTCCTGTCGATGAAGGCGGGCTGATCAGCGAGATTGGGTTGTAGCATCATTCAGTCTGCATGAATGAGGCAACGGTTGAATTGCTAACGTCAGACTTCAAGAGGTCGATCTCGGCCCTTAGCCTCTCATCGTCGGCTGTGAGGGCTTGCTCGCGTTCATTGAGATCGAGCAGGGCTTTGGAATACCAGAATCTCACCCCTGAATATTTTGAATAAATCACGCAGAAGAGCGACATTGAGCTTTTATCGGCTTCACATTCCTTTACACTCTCGGCCAAGACAGAATCGGCAGGACAAGTCAATTGAGCCTGCTCGTAAGACCCATAAAGGTTTGAGTACTGCCCTTTCAGTTCGAGTATAAGTCCAGCCATCAGAGGATCACTCTCATAGGCCTGGATAAGGCAGAAGAGTGAATTCGCAGAACCAGCGACCGAGGACATCAAGGAATGTACTTTAACAAGTTCACGCTTTTTTGCTGGTAGTTCCGCCCTCAAATTCTCGATCAAACCGCCTGTCGTCATGCCTCGATCATTGATGCTGTAGTTTATGCCCGTCGTGCCTAGAGTGAGTCCAACTCCAGGGTTCTCTAAATTTATTGTAACGGAACCGCTCGGGCAGGTGGCGAGAATATTTTCTGCGATCAGTTTTTTCGTGAACGTTTGGTTCAGGAGCTTGTCCCGAAAGAACATGCTATCTTCGGTAAGCGTAACATTGTCGCATTTTATACTGAATCGAATAGGATTACGCATCGCGAGCGAGGAAAAGAGTTTTATTGGAGTGTAGGTGACTACTGCTTCGATCGCGTAAGAGTTGAGCGGCGAGAGATTCGGCTTGAGTTCGACTGGAATCGATTGGCTCTCTTGGAAAGTTTGCGCGTTGAGAGAAGTGCAGGGAAGGAGTGGTTGAATTGATGAGTAGGGGCTCTATGATTCATGAAGAGTATCAAGTTAAAACAGTGACTTAGGGTGAATTGGTTATAACTCGAGAAGAATGTTCCATCCTCTTGCAATATCGTTCCAGCCCCGTTCTCCTTCGCTTGAAAGTTGCCTCACGCCGCTAAACTTCAACCGATAAAGAGAATGAAATGGTCCCTTCCAAATGTATCTACAATCTCACCTGCCTTATAAATTTAATCTTCATCATCAATCTAAATTCGCCACTGGCTCAAGCCGAAGGTATTCGAGAGCTTTGGCACGACGATGTCGTTCGCGAAAACCTCGCTTCGGAAGTCGGAAAAAACTGGTGGATTCAGGATACCAACCAAATCGTTACCAATATTCCAGGCAAGCTTGAGTGGAAATCGGCTTGTCAATGGGATAGCCCAGGCGTCAATTACATGAACCGCAGTATTATCCAGGTTGGTGGACGGCAAGTCGATCCAACGGAAATGAAATACAATTCGACGCCAGGCATGGGCAATAAAAAGGAGACCCTCATCTATACCAAGGCTCTGCAAACGGGAGCTGAGATGTTGGGGTTTCAAGGCTCTACCATTCGTCTAGGCTTCAATCTTCGAGGCAGTTACGACCGCTGTCCTACTCATGTGCCTCCCTCCACAACCGATAAAAGTATAAGCACTATCCGTGAAGTTTTCATGATTACTGCCAGCTGCAACTCTAATCAGAATGGTGTCTCGAAGAATATTACACTATGGAACGCGGCGCCTTATCGCGAATGGGCAGTCACCGAATCCAATCCATTCGATATTCTTAACTACCTCGATATCGATACCTCAACCTGCAATGGTCCGCTTTTCGTCACTTTTCGAATGCCGCCCCAAGAGCGTCTCACCCTCGACGTTCTTGAGATCACTTTGAGTAGCATCAATTAATTCATAAATTTTGTCAGGAATATAGAAATGAAAAATAATCTCTTCGTCGTCATGCTCCTTCTCGTTAACGCCTGCGGTACAGCAAAACAGAATCATGAAGAAGTTGTGCAGCCTCAGGTGACCTCAGCTCCTGAACTGGCAGTCGCTCCACAACCGGAGACAGTTGAGACAGAAAATGTTTCAACCACAAAGGATATAACAGTTCCTGAAGTTAAAGGAGTTCCCACACCGAGCCCTGAGCCAACCATCAAACTTATCGTTATTGACCCTTCCGCCTATGAAATGGGCGAAGGTGATGTGCTACTCTTCCAGCAAAAAATGATCATCACGAAGCAGTCGTCTACTGCGATGTTTCCGAGTGCCGTGGAACTGCTCTGCGGAGATAACGTGATCTCGAGTAGACCCTACCATTTTATTCTCCGAGGTCAGCCTCTCGAGGTTTCCGCTTCACTCGACATGACAAAAAAAGATTTAGATTGTCGCGAGGAGCTTTCGATTCGCTTACTCAATCGAGGCAACTTCGTCGATATGAAAGAGACCTTGCTGGCCGTCTCACGTGCGCAGTGATCAGCAAAATAAAATATTGTTCTTTTCATCCCAGTTACCATCGAGGCGTTCCATGTTGATCAGTAAGAAGATCTTTCTGCTTGTGCTCTTTCTATCCAGCTCCACTCAAAGCTTTGCAGAGCAGGTTCCGAGCTGTGATCGGGACCAAAAACCCTGGCTTGATGAGAACTGCAGAGAGCCAAATGTGTCAGACCCAAACGATGCCTGTCGTCGAGTTTCCCAAATGAAAGCTGAGGGTATGACCTTTAATCTTGTAAAAAAAAGGGCCGCGGATCATCTGGGTAAACTGATCAACACTCCAGATCAGCTTGCCGAGTCGATCGTTATCAAATCTTCGGTATGGGCCTGGGAAATCTGTGACTCGGTAGTAAAATTAAAATGCTCTCAGTCAGCCACGGCTTTGCTCGGAGGGTATGGGAGTATCGTCAGAGGACTGGTCGGAGCACCCTCTTTAAATCTTCCAGCGATAGTGGAAGCGACCTCGAATACGAAAGAAGTGGACCTGAACATAGCTCGCAATTTCGATCTCATCTCACTCGAAAATAATGCTCTTATCAAGGAAATCGCTGTCCTCAATCGCGAGATGACAGCACAACAAGCTGTTATTAGCGATTATCAAAGTCTTTTAGCTGCAGATAGAAAGCTCTTCGATTCTTCTGCGGCTCTGAAACAGAAGTTCGCTGCCCTGGCTAAGAAAGAGTTTCTTTTCAAGACCCTATTAGAGAACTCCAGCTTGCGCATGGCGGAGGCCGTCGCCGAGTCCAAAGGCTACGCCGAGAAACTAGATTGTAGTTACATGGCCGAAACAATGGCCCCCTATCGGGAGGACGTTCGGCAACATTTTATGATGGTCAACGGTCTGGCTCAAGATGTTGCCGCGAGCCGAAAGCAACGAGAGGAACTCTTGGCGAAGACCTATAAAGCGTGGAAATGGAAAAATCATTCTCGCTACGCAGAGAAGATAGGCAAGGACATTCAGTCTGTCGAACAAGCACTCAATCGCGATATGGCTCTCGATAATCTGCTCTGGACGGTCAACGCTTGGTGGGCTGAAGTTAATGCGAATGGGCCTGGTGAAAGCCTTCATAGCCGCTACTTCTACCACACAGTTCCCCTAGAATTATTGAAGCTAGAACGAGCCCGCGCGCTCGTGTTCAAAGAGCAGATCGCTGCCGCTACCAAAGGTGATGCATCAGCGATTGAGGCTAATAAAATAATTGATTCGAAGATCAATATTTTGGAGTCAAACATCTCTTTTATAACAGCTAAGGGCTGGAAAGGGCTGCTCGATCTTCAAAAGACCTCCGCCACTAAAAGGGCCGAGATGCTCCCCGGAAATTCAAGATGTCAAAGCTTGACTCTCACTTTCTTGGAGAAGGCGGAAGACGTGGACGATCTTAGCGCATTCGATTCTTTAAGCGATCTCTACAAACAATCTGTCGACACTTGCGTAAAATAGGAAATCATATGCGAAAGATTCTACACAAGATTTTAACAGTTTCGTTTCTCTTTCAAATGTCTTGCTCACGAGAAATCGGATCGGTTTACGTCTTGGCAGAAGGATCTGAGGCATCAGCACCCGTCGACGATTTCATAGCCAGCGACAATTCAAACATCATCATTCCCACCGAGGTTCCCGTAGAAATTTGCAGCAGTGACTGTATTCAAATGACCTTCGACGATCCGAGTGGATATGACGACAATGCAATTAGCGCTTCTCCAGGTTTTGCAGGGTCCAACCAACCCGGCAGCGGTTCGGGAGGAAGCAATCTCGATACCGGATCCACCAGCACTCCATTCAAACCCAGTTTGGGAAGCGAAGGCCCTGATCATCAGGCTTCAATTAATGTTAAACTAGAGAAATTGTTTGCCCTGGGCCAGTCAATCGACGCGCAAATGTCTTCCAAGATAAATTCACCTGTGAATGTCAGCGTCGGATCTCAAAACTCTTCTGTAGATGTAAGTCGGCTTATGTCCGAGGCCATGGAAAGGATGCAGAGGGACAGTGTGAGTTCCATTGTTAAAATGAATTCGGCAATGGAGCAGCAATCTAAACAATCCCAAGTCGCACTTATACAAATTATGGGGCTCACTCAGAATTATGAGAATTTGAGGAATCACTATGACAGTCAGAAAAATGTGTCAGCCAGTCAATTATCGGAAAAGGTCGGGCAAGAGATCCCCGTAATTCTCACTGAGCAAAGAAGCGATGTAGCCGAACGGCGAAATCAATCAAAGCTGACAACCACTCAAATGGCTTTAGAGGTTGAAACTGCATTGCCCGAGAGCGGCAAAGTGGATACGGCGAGTCCTCAATTCCTCACAAATCCATTCTCTCAGGAGGGCCAAGCGGTTCGGAAGGCCAACGCTTACGTGCAGATGGCTCGCCGGGAAGTCGACCGAGCAACTGGGTCAGTCGAAAATCGCGAAGCAGCTCTCAAGCTCCTCGCGTCCAGTTCTGAGGCCATTCACGCTGCGGACAAAGCCTACGCTTCAGGTGATCGGGAAGCCGGTGAGGTAGGCCTTCAGGTGGCATACCGCCTCGCAGATGTGGCTATTACTCTTGCGCCCCTCGTGCTCGTCCTTGCAGCCCCTCAGGCTGTCGTTGCTATTTCGATAGCCACGACAATCTCCTTTGCAAAGGACTGGTATGAATACCGAAGCGGACATCGCCTTTTTGGTGGAGAAAAACTGACTCCATTTGATCGTTCCATGGCGGCTTTTGGAGCGGCGACCTCCATACCTGGACTCAAGATTTTAGGATCTGCTGCCAACGCCCTGGGCAAGACGATAGATGCCATGGGCCGTCTCGGCAGAATTTCAAAAGCGGGAACTGTTGCCGTCGAAGATGCCGAGGCCCTTGTTGAAGCTGAGGTGGCCGCGCAAAAGCTTGTCACGGCGGTGACAACGAAAGCGCCTTTGTCGGTGGAGCAAATCCGATCTCTTAAGGAAACTTATGAGAAGGTTTCGAGGTCTGGTTTTACGGGTAGTTTTAATGATTTTCTGCAAATCGCTGAGGGTTTTAGTAAATTTAGCAGCCGGAGCGGGATTGGTCATATCTTCTTTGGCGAAGTTAGCCAGGGAGCAAAATTAGGGGGTGGTTTACACACTCAAAGCGGTCTCAAAGAACTCTTTGCTAGAAATCCAGCTTTGGAAGCGATGACCAAAATAGAAAATTCACCAAGCGGTATTTTGAGGATTCATCTTCCGAGAGAAGCAATGAACTCAAGCGAATGGTCAAGGACCGTAAGCGCTGGAATGCCAGGAATGAAGACTCTGTTTCCTCCAACCTGGAACTTTGCTAAGGTTACGCAGGCCTGTGAGCTGGTCGCGAAGCAGCGTTTATCTATTGGTGAGTTGAATTTCGCGTCAGAAGGAATAGTTGATGGGGTTAAGATCAAAGTCGTCGTTGAAAATGGATTAATCAAAACAGCTTTTCCAATTTGGGATTTATGAGGGGTGAAGAATGGACGAGTTTGAAAGACTAGAAGAAATTTATTCGTATATGTTCGTAGATATGGATTTGAGTAACGAGAGTTTCATGGAGGATCTGCCGAATCAGGGGCAATCACATAGATTTTTGAAATCCATTCGAGATAGACCTCTAAAAGATCAGGCCTTTTTTGTTCGGGCGCTCGTCAAATTTCGTCCTGAGTGTAAAGAAAGGCTGCAAGAGCTTTCAAAAGAAGACGATGAAGATGTTCAGGTGCTGGCCAATGCGGGGCTTTTACATACTCCAGAATATGCAGGCTCCATTGAATTTTTCAAACGAAAAATATACGAACGTCTCGCTGATGACTCTTTGAATGATGGAGAATGGCCCATTCATTTCTTATTAGATTATTTGATGGAGGAAGACGTGCGAACTCGGATGCAAGCGATAGAAGACGTGTTGGTTTACGCCAAGGGTGTAAAGGAGATCAATCCGATTCAACTTGCTTTTATAACTAACTATTACGAGGCCGCCAAAAAAGCGGAATCGGCAGATGAGTAAAGCTCCGGATGACCCAGTTCTGTGACTTTTTCATGACAAAACGAAGACCGCAGTCGTTGGCTGGTCAGACAATCTATAAATCGCCCTTGCTGCTCCTTGTTTTCATTGCTATGTGAGGATTGTGCAGCCACCTTGCTGCCCGAACCAAACCAAAGGATCCAACATGAAAACAATTCTTGCAGCACTTGCTATCCTCTCGGCCAACGCTTATGCCGCTGATAAAGTCGGCGACATCAAAAGTTTGAACGTCAGCTTTCAAGACCTTCACGACGATACAACTCGCGTTACAATCTCGGGCACTGTCGTGGGGCTCAACTGCCAGACAGCTTTGACCAAGCCAGTTCTTAAGCTTGTTGAAGAAGATGTTGATATGTATGTTTACGGCGTTGAATTTGAAGCGAAGTCATTCCTCGGTCATTCTCACTTTGTCTGTACTGATTTGAGCACAACAGTTCGTCCTTTCACACAGACTCTCGATCTCAATACCTCGTATGATCTTTACTTCTCCTATATCAAAGGCGTCGAGAGCCTAGAGTTTGATGACAGCGGAATTCCTTCAAGCCTCCAGGCCATCAAAGATGCCGCCGTTTGCAAAACTGCTACCATCCCAGCTCTCGAAAGTGGATTGTTCGGACCTGGACCTGTTATGCCGGAGATCTGCAGCTACAGCATCAGTGCTAAAGATTCTGTCAGCCTCTAATTCTTAGTTTCGCATATTAAACAAAAGCTCCAGCTCAGTGATGAGTTGGAGCTTTTGTCATGAAAGGCGATGCTTCGAAATCACGACATGAGAAGCTCCAGATCTCCCGGAGT
>SEDW01001080.1 GCA_004193325.1 Pseudomonadota bacterium
GGTCGAGGCTTTGCCGTTGTTGCTGAAGAAGTTGGTAATCTCGCTCAGACGAGCGGCAAGGCTGCTAAAGGGATTCGTGACCTGATCGACGACAGTCAAAAGCAAGTGGCTCACATTCTAAAGCTCACACTCGAACGCGTAGCGGATGGCAAAAAGGTTACCGAACAGGCCCAGACCATCTTTAGCGGCATTGCCAGCGACATCGTGATGATTTCAGATCAAGTTGAAAGTGTATCGGAAGCCGCTCGTGAGCAGCAGTTTGGAATCGAACAGATCTCCAAAGCCATGCTGCAAATGGACCAAACGACGAGAACAAACAACAGTGCTGCTCAGACTGCCGCTCAACTCTCGGATCAGCTCTCAGGTCAAAGTCGAAAGCTTTCCGTCATTGCTCATTCGGTTTCAGGCATGGTGTTCGGTGATGCTCCAGTTAGCAAGGCTGTGCTGCCTGGCAAGCTTCAACCAACGCAGCAAGCAGCGGAGTCCAATGAAGTGGACACGCAAGCACTGATGGACAAGATCGTCAGCCAAAATCAAAGTGGCGAGTCGAGCGAAACGGTAAGCGCCGATGACAGCAGTTTCCGAAGGGTCAGTTAAGCGATGTACAGCGAAGCCGAAGCCGATACATTATCAGAGGATCGCTATCTCATCTTCGATGTGGGATCGGTGCGTCTCGCCACCCCACTCCTCTCCGTGCGGGAGATCGTTGAACCTATTCCCTATAAATCTGTCTCGAATCCTTTCGCCCCGTTTCTCGGCCTTGCGAATCTCAGAGGTCAAATCATCGGCGTCATAGACTTTGGCAGTTGCCTGTCGATGGCTCCCGTCGACGGTTCTCCCGACAGTAAGATGATCGTATTCGATGGCGAAGACTCTAAGCTCGGGATACTCGTCAGTGACGTCCACTCCCCCATTGTTATCAATGCCGAAGACATTATCACTGAAGCGCTGACTGAGGCAGTGATCCCAGCTGCCGCCGTACTCGGTATCGCCAAAATAACGAATGACATCATTCCTATCGTCTCTCTCGCAGTTCTTGCGAAGTCTCTCGCTCTCTTAGGAGCAGCCTGATGCCAAACAGTCTGCGTCCCGAGATCAAAGCTCATGAACGATCGACAATCGCTGATCTAGCCCTTCGTCTCACGGGCTCGAAGCCAGAGTCGGAGGCACGTTTAGAGAGCTGCATCGTCAATGTCCTGAGACGCATGGCGGCCTCAGGAACAGCCGATTTTAATTCCTATCTCAATCGGGTTGCATCGAGCGCGAGTGAGCTCGGGCAGCTTGTTTCCGCGTTGACCATCCATCACACATCCTGGTTTCGTGAGTCCGTGCATCTCGATCGCTTGAAGACGCATGCAACCGACTATGC
>SEDW01001081.1 GCA_004193325.1 Pseudomonadota bacterium
GCTCTCAGCACCGGAAACTACATCGATCTCGTTGACTCAGGTGCAAATCGAAGCGCGAAGTTCGTCCCCACGAATCGCCTCTTCAGCACCATTGGCAAAGCCGTTGGCGCAGCAGGCACCGCAAACTTCAATGCCGGAGCCGCTCCGAAAGATGCGGGCAACCGTCTCGATCAAAAAGGTTTCATCGATAAGATCCTTGTTTAATCTCTAGGCAAAAGAGAAGGCTGTCCGCGAAGGACAGCCTTTTTTTATGCTTGAATTTTCTGCTCTAGATTAACCTCTACGGCGGCGCTTGGCAAAATCCTTGCGGAGATACCATTCCTTGCGAAGTTCCTGGGAGGTGATTGCAAATTCCTCCTGCAGCTTCTCGCCGATCTTGCCTTCGGGTCTCAGAACATCCTGAGCATCTCCCGATTCAATCTGCTCAAAAAGAGCGACGAGACGCTTCGTCCCAAGACTGAGACTCATGCCCTTGGCTTTGTGAGCGAGGCGGGACATGTCTTTGTACTTCTGATCATTCAGAGCCTGCACGATCTCCTCGCAGAGCGGCGGCAGGGTCGAGGTGTAGATATCGATGAGTTCGGCCAGGAAAAGACCTTTGTAATTGTCGAGCGAAAGAAGCGTCGTCAGGATATCGCCATTGAGAATTTCGCTGCCGGCCACCGCCTTGAGAGGGGGAGCTGGTGCCTCGAGAGTTGGGTCTTTTCTTTCCTTAACCATGACGAACACTTTCTCACAGCATCCTGCTGCGACGACTCGATTAGGAAACGGCCAGCCTTGGCTTATGCACAATTTTGATTTCCGAATGCCAGGATCTGAGCAGGCAATCGACGAGAGAATTCTGCTCGTACTGAATGCGTTCGATCCAGAACTCACTGTGATCCATATTTGCTTCGGCCAGACTCTCATGAATCGCCTGGAGGAGGACCGTGAGGCGGATGCTCCCGATATCCTGAGCCAGAATTTTGAGACGTCTTGAAAAATCGATGATCGATAACACGTCTTCATTCCGAATGCTGACCATCAGGCCCTGGACGACCGAGCTGGACGTCGAGATATAGGAGTCGATGACCCGATCGAGGGAAGGCGCTTTAAACTGGTCTTTGGCCGCGAGATCAGTCAGGACCTTGTCGCTGACAAAGTCGAGGCCCGCGAGCTTCTCGAGCATGGCGGCGGACCAGGACAGATCCACCTTAAAGAACTTTTTAAAGAGCTTCCGGAGCGATTCGGGTTGAAGGGGTTTGGCTAGGACATCGTCCTTTCCCGCCTTGATGCATTCATCCCAGTGACCGTCGCTTACGAGAGACGAAAGGGCGATGACGGGTATGCGATCGTTCTCAGCACGCAGGCGAATGCGCTGTGCGGTCT
>SEDW01001082.1 GCA_004193325.1 Pseudomonadota bacterium
ACACGGTTTCAGGTTCTATTTCACTCCCCTGTTCGGGGTTCTTTTCACCTTTCCCTCACGGTACTGGTTCACTATCGGTCTCTCAGGAGTATTTAGCCTTACCGGATGGTGCCGGCAAATTCCCACAAGGCGTCTCCGACCTCGCGGTACTCAGGATACCACTATCCTATTATCAATTACCCGTACGCAGCTCTCATGCTCTATGGCCGGGTTTCCCACCCCGTTCCGGTTCTCTTTAATATTCATGTTGTGGTCCTACTACCCCGTATATGCCGTAACATATATGGTTTGGGCTTCTTCCCTTTCGCTCGCCACTACTCAGGAAATCACTGTTGTTTTCTCTTCCTCCGCTTACTTAGATGTTTCAGTTCAGCGGGTTAGCGCATTTTGCAACTATTCTTCAAATAGTTAGGTTTCCCCATTCGGAAATCTGCGGATTAATTCATATTTGCTAATCCCCGCAGCTTATCGCAGCTTATCACGTCCTTCATCGCCTCTGAGAGCCTAGGCATCCCCCGTGTGCCCTTTCTTACTTTCTTCTACTCGTGCGCCTTTTGCGCCGCACGGTATGCTTTTTTATAATTGTTATTAGCTTCCAGCTATTTTGTTATCCGTCATTGCTGACTTCTAACTCATAACTCTAAAACTAACAACGCCTATTCTGTTGTTTTCTCGTTTTTTCAATTACTTCTTCCAATATGTCAAAGAACGTTTTACCCCAACCCCTAAAGGGGCTTTTGTCATTATCCATCCTTTTCAGGTTATGGAGGGTATCGTGGAGAATAACGGATTCGAACCGTTGACCCCCTGCGTGCAAGGCAGGTGCTCTAGCCAGCTGAGCTAATCCCCCTGGTTGATTAATGAGTGAGTGAGTGAGTTTTTGATTGTGTGAGTAGTTATATTCACTCATCCGCTCATTCTTTCCTTCCCTCATTGCCTGTAGTCCCGAGCAGATTTGAACTGCTGACCCCTACATTATCAGTGTAGTGCTCTAACCAAACTGAGCTACGGGACTGTTTTCTTAGTTGCAGCTTCAGTCAATTGTCATTGGTCATTAGTCATTGGTCATTATTCCTGACTTTTCTACTTCACGACTGCTAACTGCAGACTGCTACTGCCACTTTAAGTCCTGTAATCTCTGTTTACAGCACCCTCTGATGGCTTCATCTTCCGGGTTATCTTTTGTTTTTTTATAAAGAAAATAAATCATGTGCGCAGCAGTTTCTGCCGCTCTCTATCTTTTGGATATTGCTCCAGAAAGGAGGTATTCCAGCCACACCTTCCGGTACGGCTACCTTGTTACGACTTAGCCCCAGTTACCGACTTTACCCTAGGACGCTCCTTGCGGTTACGCACTTCAGGCACTTC
>SEDW01001083.1 GCA_004193325.1 Pseudomonadota bacterium
TTTGTTTGAAACGTTCTCTAATTATTTGCCGATCATCAGAACTTCGACTTGCGCGTTGGTCGCGAGGTTTGGAATTCTTATGCCGCCATTCTCTAAGTAAAATTCGGAGTCTTTCAGAATCTTCGCGTTGACCCGAACTTCCCAGCTCACATTTCCCGGTACTCCCTGCAGCATCGCTAGATCAAATCGCTCCTGATGCTGCGCCTCATATTCAAAATTCACCGCTACCTTCGTTCCCGATCCCCAGCCACAAGCTGTCATATCGAGAGTATTATTTTCAAATTTATAGTTCGAACAGGGGATCGCTCCGGATTGAACTTTGAGGCTTGAACTTTTCACGCCTTCCAGAACCGGCACTTTCCAATTCGCAGCGGTAAGGGCTTTGATCGTCAATTTGCGGCCAGGGCTGTAATCGGACGGAGCAAAGCTTAAGAGATTGTCCTGACGAGTGGAATTCACGCGAGACCCATTGCTTTCGTCCCAGCTGCTGACCGCTGCGTCGGCGCTGAAGTAGATCGGATAGTCGAGGTGATGTTCCAGAATCTTCTCATAAGCGATAGTGATTGCGGCCTTATCGCTGGGCGCTTGATTCAGGACGACCATTCCGTCACCGCTTCGGTAGCTGTAGGTGCCGGCGTTGAGAGGAGCCTTATTCACTTTCACAGAAAGATTACGGATATCAAGGCCGGCACCGATGGAGAATTCTTTCATGAGAGCATCGCCGCGGCGGTAGATGGCTTTAATCGCCTGCGAATCAGGAGCGGAATCAAAGACTATCGAGTTGTTCGAGGGATTAAAGTGAAAGGCTTTTGATTCCACTCCAGCGACAGAGACTGTGACAGTGCTCGGGTCAGCCTTTTCTCTCAAAACAAATTCGGTCTTGGGCGGAATTGCATTCCATTCATATTCGAAGCGAATCGCTGTTCCAGCAGCAGGGGCGCTTTGAAATTCAACGAGATTTTCATGCACAGTGTAGCCGCTTGAGACCAGCACATCGTTTTTGAAGACTTTGAGAGTGTTCGCTATCGGCACATTTTTAAGGTTGAACTGAGTCAGCAGAATCACGCTAATGTCTTTACTGATAGCCTGGAGTGTCTGAGTGTAATCGGCGTCGCAGATCGAACCCCAGCTACCACCGGTCTCATCGATAACAGCTGCATACTGATTGGCTTTGGCCGCCATGGTTTTACATTGAGCCGATGTGAGAGATGGATGACCAATCAAGCCGTAGACGCGGGCGTTGATACCAGGCTGACGAATGCTTCTCAGATAATCACTCAGGTAAGCTTGAGTTGCCCATGGATCGGTTCCGCAGCCTTTACCATCCGAACAGTTGTCCTCGTCACTCACGATGAGCACGCCGACTGT
>SEDW01001084.1 GCA_004193325.1 Pseudomonadota bacterium
TTTTAGGGCGCTACCTGCGTAAGCGTTACGGGCAAAAAGACGAGAGCATCGATAACCTCTCGACCTACAGCGCCATCGACATCACAGCGAAGTTTGTGCTCTGGGTTGTCCTCTTCCTCCTCCTCCTCGATAACCTCGGCGTCAACATCACAGCTCTCGTCACAGGTCTTGGTATTGGTGGTATCGCGATTGCTCTCGCGGTGCAAAATATCCTCGGCGATATCTTCGCTTCCCTAACGATCGTGCTCGATGGGCCTTTTGAAGTCGGAGACTACATTGTAGCGGATGACAAGTCAGGAACAGTGGAAGCCATTGGCCTTAAAACCAGCCGCATTCGCGCCCTTTCCGGCGAGCAACTGGTCTTTCCCAACAAAAAACTAATCGAAGGCTACATCCAGAACTTCAAGCGTATGCAGGAGCGCCGGGTCGTATTTAATTTCAATCTGGAATATGGCACGAGTGTGGAGAATCTTAAGCGGGTCCCGGAAATTATCACTGAGATTGTGAAAGCTCAGGACAAGACGATCTTTGATCGCGCGCATTTTGCCAAACTCGGGACGAGCGCACTTGAATTTGAAGTTGTCTATAAGATGGCTGTGCCCGATTACAATACTTTCATGGACACCCAGCAGCGCATTTTGATCGAATTTTATAGACGCTGTGCAGAAATCGGAGCGAAGTTTTCAATCCCGACTCCAACTGTTTTAATTCAGAACGGAACAGTGGTTGAAGATGACGAAGTGCAAAAGGACAAAATCATTCCGAAGAAAATTCTGGATGGGAAAAGTGATGGCGTCGTTAAACCTGTTTAAGCGACGCCCGCTAGTCTAAAACTTCAGTCGTGAGAAAATAAACTCAGGCAGATGACGAATGATAAACATGATCAGCCTCCAAAAGGATGGCGTATAAAGCACAGGTTTCCGATGAGAGATTGCCGCGATGATATCGCCGGCAACTTTCTTCGGGCTGGCCATGAGAGGTGAGCGAGGCAAATGCTCAGTCATGGCCGTGGCCACCATCCCAGGCTTTACAGTGATGACCTGGACGCCTTTAGGCATCATCCTGGCTCTCAGTCCCGAAGTAAACTCGGAGATCGCCGATTTGGTGCTTCCGTAGGCGAAGTTCGAAGCTCGGCCGCGATCTCCCGCAACACTCGAAATCACCGCGATTGTTCCCCGTCCCCGTTCGCCCATAGCATCTTCAAGCGCCATCAGAATGCCGATAGGCGAGAGCACGTTGACCCGAAAGAGTTGATCCATCTCCGCCGGCGATTTCATCAAAGAATCGTTATCCCCGAGAATGCCGTGAGCGATGAGCACGGTGTCAGGGGCTTCGGTCTGTTTGATAATTTCGCGAGTTGCATCAAA
>SEDW01001085.1 GCA_004193325.1 Pseudomonadota bacterium
AGAGCTATTTTCAAAGGCTTGTTCTTGCCAGCGATTTCGGCTGCGAGGCTCTTGGGATCAGCAAAATTTTGCTTGTGAAGGGTCTCGGGCATCGAACGGATTTGCTCGAGAATATTTTCCGCCCACGTAGACGTTTGAAAATTCACGACGCGTTCGCGGAGTGCGGCCATGCGTGATTGTCTCTCGGGCTTTGGCATTTCCACTGCGTTTTGAAACACCTTGGCCATCTGATTGATGTCGTAAGGATTGACCATCAGGGCTTCGTGGAGTTCCGAGGAGGCGCCGGCAAATTCACTCAGGACGAGGACACCATCATTATCATCGCGTGAGGCAATGAATTCCTTAGCCACAAGATTCATTCCATCGCGGACCGGCGTGACGAGCATCACATCCACATCTTTATAGATCTGGTAGATCTCCTGCGGATGGAAGGAGCGCGTCAGGTAAAAGATCGGCTGATAAGCGGGTGTCGCAAACTTTCCATTGATGCGGCCCACATGTTCGTCAAGCTGACGACGGAACTCATGGTAGGCCGGCACATCGCCGCGTGAGGGCGGAGCGATTTGGATGAGCATGAGTTTGCCGCGGAGCTCTGGATTGTTATCAAGGAGATATTCATAAGCGAGGAGCTTACGAGCCAGGCCTTTGGTATAGTCCAGGCGATCGACTGAGAGGAGGAACTTCAACTCGGGATGTTCAGCCTTGACCCGACGCAGGTCGTCAGCCGCAGGGCTTTCTCCAGCATAGGGTTTGCTCAATTCCGAGAGGTCAACTCCAAGCGGATAGTGATCGACCTGCACCTGACGATCGACGAGGCGGAGGTGATTGCCGCTGACTTCAAGATTCAAAATCTCTTTAGCAGCCGATATAAAATGATCGACGTATTCACTCGTATGAAAACCGATGACATCCGCTCCAAGAAGTCCCTTCAAAATCTCTTTGCGCCAGGGCAAAATGCGAAAGATCTCATAGGAGGGAAAAGGAATGTGGAGGAAGAAGCCGATTTTCACTTCGAGATTCATCTCGCGCAGCATCTTAGGGAGGAGTTGAAAGTGATAGTCCTGGATCCAGATCGTGTCGCCGGGTTTGGCCACAGACTTAATTTTTTCGGCAGTGATGCGGTTAATTTCCACGTACTCGTCCCAGCCTGAGAACTGCAAGGGAAGGTTTCCAACCTGATAGTGATAAAGAGGCCAAAGGATGCCGTTGCACATTTCGGTCAGGAACGCATGATGCTCTTTCTCTGGGAACTCGATCGGCACACAGCCGTGGCTGGAGAATTCCTGATCAAGTTTTTTTGTGGCATCAATTTTTAAGCGTTCCGCTGTTCCACTCCAACCGAACCAAAGATTGCCGTCTTGCAGAAG
>SEDW01001086.1 GCA_004193325.1 Pseudomonadota bacterium
AGGGGGCTCTATATCACACTCGGAATCTTTCTCGTCCTCTACGGCTTGGGCATGTACGACTACATTCAGCGCAAACACACCATTCGCCGGAACTTCCCACTCTTCGGCCGCCTACGCTACCTGATGGAAAGCATCCGGCCCGAGATCATGCAGTATTTCGTCGAGTCCGATACCAATGGGCTTCCCTACAACCGTGAGGAGCGCTCGATGGTCTACGCGCGCTCCAAGAACGAACTGGATACTTCGCCCTTCGGCACGATTGTGGACGTCTACGCGCCCGGCTACGAGTGGGTCAGTCACTCGATTCTCCCTAAGCATGTGCATCCCGATGTATTAAGAAGTGTGATCGGTGGCAAGCAATGCAAGAGGCCCTACAATGCGAGCCTCATCAACATCAGCGCGATGAGCTACGGCTCGCTTGGCAAGAACGCCGTCCGCGCCCTGAACTCAGCAGCGAAGATGGGGAACTTCTCGCATAACACTGGCGAGGGCGGCCTCAGCCCCTATCACCTCGAGAAAGGTGGAGATCTTGTCTGGCAGCTCGGTACCGCATACTTCGGAGCAAGGGATCGCATCGGGCATTTCAATCCAGAGGCCTTTGCTAAGAAAGCGGCTTTGCCTCAAGTGAAGATGGTCGAGATCAAAATCTCGCAGGGAGCGAAACCCGGTCACGGCGGTATTCTACCTGCGGAAAAAGTGAACCAGGAAGTCTCCGACATCCGTGGTGTGGAAATCGGTAAAGATGTGATTTCTCCCCCTGGCCACAGCGCTTTCTCCACGCCTTACGAACTTCTCCTCTTCGTCAAACAGCTGCGCGAACTCTCTGATGGCAAGCCTGTCGGCATCAAACTCTGTATTGGGAAACGCCATGAATTCCTCGCGATCTGCAAGGCGATGGATAAGTACGGCATCCTTCCCGATTACTTTGTGATCGACGGCGGCGAAGGCGGAACCGGCGCCTCTCCGCTCGAATTCACCAATCACGTCGGAGCTCCTGGTGTTGAGTCCTTGATCTTTGCGCACAATGCTCTGGTGGGCTTTGGCCTTCGTGAAGAACTAAGCCTCATCTCGTCAGGCCACGTCGTCACAGCATTCGATGCCATCAAACGCCTAGCCCTTGGCGCCGATCACATCAATATGGGGCGACCGATGATGTTCGCCTTGGGCTGCATCCAGGCCCGTAAGTGTAACACCAACCGTTGTCCAACCGGTGTTGCGACGAACAACCCACATCTCGAAGCAGGTCTGGTTCCTGAGGACAAAGACAAGCGGGTCTTCAACTTTCATCGAGCAACGACTGAAGCCATCGCTGGGATCCTCGGTGCAATGGCGCTCGAACATACCGAAGAACTCAGGCCCTGGCACAT
>SEDW01000180.1 GCA_004193325.1 Pseudomonadota bacterium
ATTTCTTCGATCGAGGTCTTTTTCAAACCATAGCGACTGAAAAGAATCTTCGCTGCGTCCAGTATTCTCTGGTCCTTATCGCCTAAGCCTCTTGAGCTCTTGGGGCTGGTTTTCATTGGGTGAACCTCCGTGCATTGACTGACTGACTCAAAACATGATTCCAGTCAATTAGCATAACCACTAGTCGGACGAAATACAAAAACAATGAAGTCATTTTTAAATATTCTTTGTAAACAATGACATAAACCAAAGATTAGATGCTGACTTTGCTAATAATTTGGCTCCTAATCAAGGCCAAAATTTACTGACTGAACAGAAATTCACTTAACTACGGAAGCTTAGCAGGTCCCTCCAATCTCCTGCTAGTCACAAAGGCGCCCTAGGTGAAATTGTTTAGCTTTCTGGTTTGCCTCTCAGTCAACTAATGCTAAAACCTCCTAAAGCTACGCGGAGTTCCATAATGAAAAAGTCGAATCGAACCGGTCTCAAGACCATTCTGGTCCTCGTCCTGATTTTGGCTCTCGTGATTATCGGCGGGAAGACGCTCTTCGATGTTGGTGAGTTCGACACGATTTGGGATCACCCCCTAGATGACTGCCACGAATTGGCTTTGACCGGGGCTGAGGATATGACCCTCGTTGACAATGGCAGCCGCGTGCTTATTTCAGCAGCAGACCGTCAGGGGCTCGACAAGGAGCAGAAAAACGGAATCTATCTCTATGATGGGAGCTACAGCCCAAAGCTCGTCTATCCTACTGAAGGCCAACCCCAGGGCATCTCGTCAGTCCCGACCGAATCGGGCACGAGAGTTTTCGTCATCGTGCATAAAGCTACTCAGGATGTGGTGCTGATTCTCGACTGGGCATCGGACAGTCTCACTCTTGTCAAAGAATTGCCTTTCGATAATGTGACGACACTCAATGGAATCGTGGCGATCGACGGCGAACGCTTTTTTGCCAGTCAAGAACTCGCGAGCTCCTTCAAGCCCTTTCAGGAAGTGGAAAAACTTCTTCGCCTTTCTCTCGGCAAACTCTGGCTCTACGACGGCCGGGCTTTGAGAATCGCTCGGGATAAAATCATCTACCCCAACGGACTCGCACTTTCAGCCGACAAAAAAATCCTTTACGTGGCCTCGATGCTCAACCGGAGCCTTATCGTCTTCGATTACGATCCGACGACCTATAGCGTTCAGTGGCGCAATCAGTTCCCGCTGCAAACCGCTCCGGACAATCTCCATTGGGCAGGAGATCGCCTCCTCATCGGTGCGCATCCAAAGCTCCTTCGTCTCATGGCTCATTCTCACGACGCGATTCGTTTCCCCGCACCCTCACAGGTGATCGTGCTCGATGGTCTGCCGGACAAACCAGCGATCTCCGAGGTTCATAGCTCCAAAGGAGGTATGATCAGCGCGATCAGCTCGGCTGTTGTTTTGAAAGACAGATTGTTGTTAGGATCGATCTATACGAAGGGGATGTTGACCTGCGCGGCCCTGGCGGAAAAAGAGAAGGCAACGATTCAGTCGACATTGCCTAATTGAATCAAGATCAGCCGGCCGACGCCACGGCCTTGACCATCTTCGCCGAACGGGGCCAGACCTTGCGCCAGCCGAAGGCGCATTTGCGATAGATTGCAAGCTGGGTCGCAAGCTCAGCGAAATTCATGCGCGAGAGACTTTGTGGTGATGCGTTGTGCGGTATCGCAATACACATCCTCTTATCCTGGCTCGAGAAGGGGTAAAGGTCATGATGATTGCCGACGCGTTTGGCGAGCGAAGGCACTTCATGCAGCCGAGCGTCACGCACGTGAAGATTTTGCAAAAGGTTTTGCAGCTCGCTCTCCGAGATTTCAAAGACCAGGTCCTTGATGCGCTGCGCGAGCTCATTCGTTTTAAAAGGTTTCACGACAAAATCATCTGCACCCAAAGCCAGGGCTTCTTTTACAGTGCTTTCCTGATTGTTGGCGGTAAAGATAACGATTGGACAACGGAGTTCCGGTGGAAATTCTTTCAGCTGATTCAAAAACTCGATGCCGCCCATAACAGGCATTTCAAGGTCGAGGAGTATGAGCTCAGGCGCAAGGCCTTCACTCAACGCATCGAGCGCCTCCTGACCGTTGTTCACGATACGGGGCGTTAAACCACAATATTGAATCACAGCCGTTACCAGCCGTTGACTGAGTGTTTCATCTTCTGCAACCAACACAATGCGCGGCATATCGATATCCTATGCGACTTTGTCGGAAAACTTTGCCAACTCGCGAACCGCGAGATGAAACTCATCTTCCAGCTGTTTCATGAGGGCCGGGAGATCTTCCTCGCGTTCCCCTCGCCCCGCTTCCTCAAGCCGAAGTGCGACGGCACAGAGTCTTGTTAAACCCAGTGTCCCCGCCCCACCCTTCAAGGCATGAGCCTCAAAGCCTATCTTTTTCAAATCGTTTTGCGCTACGGCTTTATTCATCTCCTGAATGCGGCCCGGCACGATTTCACAAAAGCCTTCGTACAATTCTGCCACCAGACTGCGGCCATTGGTACCAGGAAGAAGACTTAGTCCTTCTATGGTATCCACATCCATGATGTCATCGAGGGTGATCGCCTGAATCATCGGCTCTTTGCTCATGATCGTCTCACTCCCTCGTGAACCCTTATCCATGCTGAGCCAGCGATCGAGTATCGCAAAGAGATCCCTAACCTTCAGCGGCTTCGAAATATAATCGTTCATACCTGCCTCGAGGCAGCGCTCCCGATCGCCTTTGATAGCGTTAGCCGTCATGGCGACGATGGGTATCGACTGATAGGGGGTCTTATTTGCCCGGATGACTTCGGTTGTCTCATAACCATCAAGCTCCGGCATCTGACAATCCATGAGAATGATGTCATACTTTCTGTTCCCAAGATTTGAGATTGCCTCGAGACCGTTGCTCACAACGTCAGCGGTATAACCCATACGGCTCAAGTATCCCGTGATCACCTTCTGATTCACAAAATTGTCCTCAGCCACCAAAATACGTTTTTTCCTTAGCTCATCACTGAGAGCCGGCAATTCAAAGAGGTTTTCGCGACTGTGTTTTTGCAGTGGCGCGCCTTTCGCCATCATCATCTCAATCCAAAAGGTACTGCCCACCCCGGCTTCGCTGTCATAACCAATCGCTCCGCCGAGCAGTTCCACGAGCTGACGGCTGATCGTCAATCCAAGCCCGGTTCCCCCAAAGCGCCGCGTCGTCGAGGTGTCGGCCTGGGTAAAGGCCTGAAAGAGTCGACCTCGCGCTTCCTCAGGAATACCTATGCCGGAGTCCTGGATCTCAAACCGCAGGCGGCTCTGGAATTCATCATCATAAAGAGTGAGGATTCTAAAGGTGACATTTCCCACGTGGGTAAACTTCACAGCATTACTGAGGAGGTTTAAGAGGACTTGCCTCAAACGGCCCTGATCGCTTCGGAAATGAGTATTCCAGTTGCTCGGAGCCTGCAATTTGAAGTGAAGATCCTTGGCGCGAGCAGAGAGAGACGTTGTTTTACCAAGGTCTGAGACAAGCTGGTCGAGGTCAAAGTCGAGCAGTTCGAGTTCAAGCTTACCCGCTTCGATCTTCGAGAAATCAAGGATATCGTTGATTACGATGAGAAGAGCCTCAGCGGACCGCTGAATCGTTTCGGTGAAGTCTTTTTGCAGATTGTTGAGTTCGGTATCCTCGAGCAGGTTACTCATACCAATGATGCCATTGATCGGAGTCCTGATCTCGTGACTCATGTTGGCAAGGAATTCCGATTTGAGCTTCGAGGCGTCCAAGGCGATGAGGCGCGCTGCCTGAGTCTCTTCAAACTGCCTTGCATGAGCCATCGCCGAGGACAATAGACCCGCGACGAGGTGCATCGTATCAAGATCGCGGCCGCCAAAGGCATAAGGCATATTCGAAAGCGCTTTGAGCACGCCGAACGCTTGGCCTTCAAATTTCAGGGGTACGACGAGCATCGAGCGTAGGCCTATCTTTCGACAAGCGTCACGATCCACCCGGGGATCTGACTCAGAATCTTCACAGCTCAGGGTTTCACCCGTCGTGACACAGAGTCCACTTAGGCTCCCGGCAACCGCAACGCGAAAGCCGAGTCGATCCGAGAGGGTGGCACTCGTGGAGCGATAGACCATCTCTTCGCCTTCGAGGATTTCGATGATGGCTCCGGTCCCTCCGGTGATCGCAATCGTCTGATCGACGATGACCTGCATCACCTTCTCCACACTCAATCCTGCCGTCGCCACACTCAGCTGAGTAAAGACGATTGAGGAAAGGCGCTCCTGCTCTTTATTGAGAGCGGCCTCGATCTGCCGCCTTTCGTTCAATTCCCGGGTCAGCAAAAAAGAGCCCAAAGCGGTGATCAGAATCGCGAGCAGACTGCCTAAGGCCACCTTTACGATCATGGCCGACATCGTCCGGTCCATGTGATTCGCGCGCGCCTTCAGCTTAATCATCTCTTTGGCTTTGAGTTCCTCGGCGAGGAGATGGCGGAGTGCTTTGGTGTAGTCGTTACCGAGATTACTTCGGATCAGAAGCATGGCTTCGTCCACGCGACCCTGCTTTTTGAGGAGAAGAGTCTGGTCGAGCTCGCCCAGTTTCTTCAAGATGAGTTCTTGAACCTGTCCGAGCTGAGCGAGTCCTTCCTCATTATCAAAGAGATCAGCCCTAAGGTTCGAGAGGCTTTGCTCAATCGGTCTTCGGGATTGGCTATAGGGCTCGAGATAGGCGATGTCACCGGTCAAGAGGTAACCGCGCTGGCCGCTCTCGGCATTGACGATTTCGGTGAGGAGCGAGTCGATCTCGGCTATGATTTGCCGCGACTGCGTTCGCTCATCCGCCGCGCGCATGATCTCCACGATCCCCTGATAAGACGAAATACCAACGGCCAGTAGAATCGTGAGGACGATTCCGAACTGGACGTTCGTTCTTTTGCCTAATGTGAGAAGCGCAGCCAACATTTGCTAAAAACCCCAATTGATACGCGGGCACGTCTCAACAATCGGATTTTCTGGGGGAAGATAAACCCCGGGGGCTAGGCTAAAGGACAAAAACTGAGAGTTTTCATCATGATGGTCAAGGATTGGAAGTTTTATGAATTTTGGGAGTCGGCAGGGCTGCTGGCTCACGGTTCAGTAGCGAGATGGGCCGGAGTGGGGATTCTGGAGAAAAACACCCCGGGTGAACCCGGGGCGATAGACTTAGCGGAGGAGATTGTTCACGTTGAAGAGACTCGCTGGCGAGGATTCAATTTTAGGAATCGTGTAGGTCATGACACTGAAGTTTTTCTTGTTTTGCGCATCGACGAGTTTCATCTCCGATACGAATTCAAACTTCTTGCCGTCGACCGTCATAGAGTTTTCATATTTGAATTCGGCTGTCTTGAGGGTCTTGCCTTGAAGACTTAGGAAGTCAGCTTTGACGCCGAGCTTCTTCTTTTTGCTGATCCAGTATTTGATGCCGTCGTAGGTGGTGCCTTCGCCGACTGATTTGAGCTCGAGAACGAAGCAGTCTTCGCCGTTTACTTTTTCTTCGCCAACGACCTTACCGGTATAATCGCGGGCATAGTTGGTGCTCGCGATATCACCGTTGGCAGCCTGGCCGGAGAGTTTTTGGCGAGCGGAAATGGCGACAGGTTTTTTGAGACTTGGCTTGTAGAACCAGATTGTGCGGTCATTGAAGAGGAGCACTTCGCCCTTGCTGCGGGCAGGCTCGATCACTTCAACGTAAGCGTTGTTGGTCATGGATCGAACGCGATAAGTGGTCGAAGCTGTGTCGCCGTCTTCGGTCGTGTCGAGCTTAACCTTCCAACTCACGCCTTTTTTAACGCCGCCTCGGGCACGATCGGATTCTTCGAGCAGAGTTTTAGGATCCTCAGCCGAGAACGCGTGAACGCTGGAGAAGGCCAGCGAGAGACCGAGTGCAAACTGAAGAACTTGAGATTTCATGCGAAGAACTCCTTGGCCACAAATTGATCATGATCGATCGCCACCGGAAAGTGTCGATAAATAAATTCCATTAGAAAGTCCAGGCGGCCGATAAAAACGCCTGCCAGGCGTAGGCCTGAGTCAACTGCCCATTTTTTGGTCCGCTCGCCATCGTCACACCCGTACTCATGATGAGATGATCATTCAGAAAGGTGTCGAGGGTCGCCTGAAGCTTCTCCGTATTATCCGCTAAAGAGTGGAGGTTACGCAGTGAAAAAGTGAAGCTATCCTTGTAACCCCAGTCCGGCACCCGAATTGAGCCATAAATAAATTTCTGGCCCGGAAAGAAACTCCCGGGTGCTATGTAGAGATTGGCATTCTCAACCGTCGGAGCTGAGAAAAGCACCAGCTTCGCGAGGTCCTTCTGCTCAAGGGTCCAGCCTCCTTCATCATAGAACCCTTCGAGTCGCATATCCCAACCGCGTTCGGTCACATAGCGAAAACCCAGAAGGACAGTATTGCTCCTCTTGTCTTCAGTCAAAAGACTTTGGGCAAAACGCGCGCCATTCGCATCGACGAGCGGATACCAGTTGCGGGATCCGATGCGGCTCAGGAGATCAAA
>SEDW01001087.1 GCA_004193325.1 Pseudomonadota bacterium
TCATTAACGTAAAATCTTCGCCAGCGCAGATCAAGCAACTGCCGATCGCCAAACTACCGGTCGATCTCTCGGGCGTTGTACAAGCCGGTCGCCGCGATGGTGGCTACTGGTTTAAAGCGAATGGCTCACTCTTTCTCCTCAACTCGGGAGAAGAAGTGGCTGGCACTTCGCCCTGGAGCAAAGGCGCTTTCACAGTTGAGCCAGGTGATCTCAGCGGACTCGCGATGTGGACGGATGCCACAGGCACCAAGTACTCAGGCCCAAGTCTCGGACGATCAGCTACAGGCCTCTTCAAGACGGAAGCTGCTGCAGCTGCCGCAAAATAAACGGTTCTAATAAGATGATGAGAAAGAGGACTCCTTTGGGGGTCCTTTTTTGTTTCTTGCGAGGATTCTCCTCTCTATGACTCCATAGTCTTTCTCTATAACGACCGCGAGCTGGCCAAAGCGGGAATCGTTCGTTAGGATGAAGATAACCGCCCTTCCCGGGGTGATAAACAAGGAGTCAGAAAGACCATGCTTGATTCACGCACAGCACAGGATGTCATCAGCGCAGGGTGTGATCTCGGGGCCAGTTTCGTCGATATTTATGTCGAGCGTACGGTTTACGAAGCGATCACCATGCGTGACAGCGAAGTGAAGGACATTAAAACGGGAACGGACTTCGGCATCGGAATACGCGCAATTTTCGGGCACAAATCCGTTTATGGCTACACCAACATCGCGGAAAAGGAAGAACTCCTCCGCATCCTTCGTCTCATCTGCGAGATGGACAAGACCTCGAAAAAATCGGGGCCCAAATCATTCAATCCAGAGAAGATCGCTGCGCAGATGCGCATAGAGCGCGGCCTCGACAAGCCAAGCCCTTACGAAGAAAAAATCGCCTTCTTGCGCTCCGTTGACAAAGCGGTTCGTAAAAACGAAAAGGTCACGCAGTTCGATGGCCTCAGCATGCAGAAGTGGCAAACGATCCAGGTCTTCGATTCCGAAGGTTTGTCGATCGAGGATGAACGCCATGCTCTTCGCATTCCAATGACTGTGATCACCTCCGATGGTTCGAAGCAGGCTCGCTCCTTTCTTGGACCAGGTGGCTCGCGAGGCTGGGAGTTGACTAAAGAGATTCAAGTCGACGAAGTCGCGGAGACCTTAGTCAAACGCGCTCTTACCGTTCTCCACGCCGATGCCTGTCCTGCTGGTAAAATGCCGGTTGTGATCGACAATGGCTTCGGTGGCGTTATTTTCCACGAAGCCTGTGGCCACTTGCTTGAGACAACATCGGTTGAGAAGAAGGCTTCGGTCTTTCATGACAAGATGGGCGAGATGATTGCGAGTCCGGTCGTGAGTGCTGTCGATGACGGAACGAT
>SEDW01001088.1 GCA_004193325.1 Pseudomonadota bacterium
TACGAATTCTACCTGAAAGAGCGCGAGCAACGCCGCGAGCAGCAGATCGCCGCTCACCGTCGTCAGCAGGAAATGCTCTCGAAAGAAGAGGATTTCATCGCCCGCTTCGCAGCCAGGGCTTCCCATGCGGCTCAGGTGCAGTCCCGCGTAAAAAAATTGGACAAGATCGACCGTATCGAAGCTCCACCAGAGACGAAGACGATCGACTTTGAATTTCCAACGCCTCCTCGTAGCGGCAACGACGTCGTGCGCATGATCGATCTCGGCAAGGTCTGGAAGAAGGAAGATGGCAGTGAACGTCAAGTCTTCCGCGGCGTGACCGGAGTCGTTGAACGCTTGAATAAGATCGCTGTCACTGGCGTAAACGGTGCTGGCAAATCCACTCTGCTCAAAACCATCGTGGGTGAGACTGAGGCTTCTCAGGGCTCCGTTGTCGTCGGACCGAGCGTAAGAGTGGGATACTTCAGTCAGCACGCTCTCGATCTGCTCAACCCTAAGAATACGATCGTGGAAGAACTGTCTTCCCGTTTGCCGGATGCTTCCATCGGCTTTATTCGCAACCTTCTCGGCGCCTTTTTATTCAGCGGCGATGACGTGGATAAAAAGATTGGCGTTCTCTCCGGGGGCGAGCGTAGCCGCGTGCTGCTCGCTATGATTTTGGCCAGTCCTTTGAATCTGCTCGTCCTCGATGAGCCGACCAACCACTTGGACATTGAGTCGCGTGAGATCCTCTTAAAGGCCGTGCAGAAATTTGATGGAACTGTCCTCGTCGTGAGTCACGACCGGCACTTTCTCAAAGAAATCGTGAACCGTGTTCTCGAAATTCACGACGGTGAGATTCGGACCTACGACGGTAACTACGACTATTACCTCGAGAAAAAAGAAGCGAACGCACACTGATCTTGGGCGACGAAAAACGGCCAGCTCCCTTAAGAGGAGCTGGCCGTCTTCATTTTCTCTTCCGTAGGCTGAGACTTAGTATTGACCCTTCAGCGGATAAACGAATTTATCCCAGACCGCTTTAAAGTTAACCGCATCGATATTTGGCTTACGTACCATCTTCATGATCAACGTCGCCTGCTTCTCATCATTATCCTGGCCCGTGTAGAAACGAACCGCATACTTCGAAAAGTCGGACACGAAGTTTTTGAAGATCTCTTCAAAGATCGCATCGTCAAGTTTATAGATCGCTTTGTTCTCAGCGATAAGCTGAGCATAGGGAATCATGGTGAAGAGTTCGCCAAGCTGAAGCATGTAGTCCATGTTTTTGCTTTGGGCTTCGCTAGGGGCTGCCTTAACAAGAAACTCTTTGAAGGCTTCGATCTGCTCTTTGAAGATCTCAAGGTTTTTGCTCTTCAGACC
>SEDW01001089.1 GCA_004193325.1 Pseudomonadota bacterium
GGTCTGAAGAGCAAAAACCTTGAGATCTTCAAAGAGCAGATCGAAGCCTTCAAAGAGTTTCTTGTTAAGGCAGCCCCTAGCGAAGCCCAAAGCAAAAACATGGACTACATGCTTCAGCTCGGCGAGCTCTTCACCATGATCCCTTATGCTCAGCTTATCGCTGAGAACAAGGAGATCTACAAACTCGACGATGCGATCTTTGAAGAGATCTTCAAAAACTTCGTGTCCGACTTTTCGAAGTATGCGGTTCGTTTCTACACGGGTCAGGATAATGATGAGAAGCAGGCGACGTTGATCATGAAGATGGTGCGTAAGCCAGATATCGATGCGGCTAACTTTAAAGCGGTCTGGGATAAATTTGTTTATCCGCTGAAGGGTCAATACTAAGCCTCAGCCTACGGAAGAGAAAATGAAAACGGCCAGCTCCTCTTGAGGGAGCTGGCCGTTTCTCGTCGTCCAGGGTCAGTGCGCGTTCGCTTCTTTTTTCTCGAGGTAATAATCGTAGTTACCGTCGTAGGTCCGAATCTCACCATCGTGAATTTCGAGAACACGGTTGACGATTTCTTTGAGAAAGTGCCGGTCGTGACTTACGACGAGGACAGTTCCATCAAATTTCTGCACGGCCTTCAGAAGAATCTCACGCGACTCGATGTCCAAGTGGTTGGTCGGCTCATCGAGGACGAGCAGATTCAAAGGACTGGCCAGAATCATAGCGAGGAGCACGCGGCTACGTTCGCCCCCGGAGAGGACACCGATCTTTTTATCCACGTCATCGCCGCTGAATAAAAAGGCGCCGAGTAGGTTACGAATAAAGCCGATGGAAGCATCCGGAAGACGGGAAGAGAGTTCTTCCACGATCGTATTTTTAGGATTGAGCAGATCAAGAGCATGCTGACTGAAGTAGCCGACTCTTACGCTTGGCCCGACCACGACGGAGCCCTGAGAAGCCTCAGTTTCGCCAACAATGGTTTTAAGCAGAGTGGATTTACCGGCCCCGTTTACACCGGTAACAGCGATCTTATTCAAGCGTTCAACGACTCCGGTCACGCCGCGGAAGACTTGACGTTCACTGCCGTCTTCCTTCTTCCAGACCTTGCCGAGATCGATCATACGCACGACGTCGTTGCCGCTACGGGGAGGCGTTGGAAATTCAAAGTCGATCGTCTTGGTCTCGGGTGGAGCTTCGATACGGTCGATCTTATCCAGTTTTTTCACGCGGGATTGGACCTGCGCGGCGTGGGAGGCCCTGGCTGCGAAGCGGGCGATGAAATCCTCTTCTTTCGAGAGCATTTCCTGCTGACGACGGTGAGCGGCGATCTGCTGCTCGCGGCGTTGCTCGCGCTCTTTCAGGTAGAATTCGTA
>SEDW01001090.1 GCA_004193325.1 Pseudomonadota bacterium
TGCGTAGACTTCCCTCCCTTGCTCGAGAGCATAGGCCGCGGTCTTGAGCGCCCCCGATTTACTCGCGGCCTGCATCACGGCGAGATAGCTCGAAAGTCCTGCTATGATTCGGTTGCGCACAGGAAAATCCATCGGCCTCGACGGATAATTCCAAAGGCGTTCGCTGATGAAAAGCGCGTTGTTCCTCCTGAGTCTCTGGAAGAGATTGTTGAGCGCCTGAGGATAGAGTTTGGACAGGCCACCGGCGAAGACGACGATGGTAGGCGCCTGCTCGAGATCCGACTCCATCGCTCCGAGATGGGCGGCCGCATCACAGCCCAGCGCCCCTCCACTCACAACCACAGCACCTTTGTTAACTAACTTTCGAGCCAGCGTGCGGGCTTCCTGATAAGCGAAATCCGATGCCTTACGCGACCCGACTATGCAGACCTTTGGCCGACTTAAGAGATTGAGATCGCCAATGCAGCTGAGACAGGCCGGAGGATCCGGAATGTGTTTGAGGAGATAGGGATAAAGGGGATGATAAAGATCAACCAGATCCGCGCCGTTTTCTTTCATCGACAGAAGATTATCGAAGATGACAGTGGCGAGACCGATCTCGCTCAGAGAAATTTTCTCCCGCATCCTGACCCAGGCCGAAGGCGAGTTGCCCTCCACCTGCTCCACTATGTATCGAAACCAGTCGTCCAGACTGAACGCAAAGGGATCGACGCGGTCCCGCTCGGAGGGTCGCGCGCCCATCATGGGCAAAGGCAAGGGTGTCGGTAACCACTTATAGGCCAACTGTGACAGGACATGGGTAATTATAGCTTCGATTTGTAGAGTGAAATGCATGGATCGCCTCCCTTGTCCCGCAATCTAGCGAGACGAGGAAGGAACCGACATGGACATAATCTGGAGAATTGAATTTAGGGCGAGACGCGGTCACCGAGGCGAACTTCGAAGGAGTCGTGGGTCAGGTAGCCGATAGCCGCCGCCCCGGAGGTATCGATGATGTAGACATGTGCGACTTTAGAGTCCGTGTCGGGCAGAACCTTATGCATAAAAGTCGAGGAGGCAACCTTCACGTTTTGGATAATGTTGTAACTCTCTTTTTCCTTGAGCTTGCCATCGGTCTGATCGATGAAGACAAAATCTCCACGTCCACCGATGCTGGAATTCGGCTCTGTAAAACCAACCACTCCCTGCTGAAGGCCTTTGCCCTCGCTTCGCACGTCCCGGGGCACTTCGCGTTTGACCGAGCGATAGGATACGAGAATATCGCCAGGCTGAATGCCGAGACGGTTGAAGACGACCGAACCTTTAAAGATGTCGGCGTCGCTCTTATCTTCAATGTCGAGCTTGAGCTGAGCGATGAATTC